>DAIODL010000023.1:0-14549 GCA_036746815.1 Desulfobulbus sp. | reverse complement strand
CGTTCTTTCTCAAAAATGGGCCGAGTGTAAACGGCGTATTCTGATCATCACCCCGTCCAACCTGCGCAAGCAATGGTTTCAGGAGCTTGCCGAAAAGTTTTTTCTTCCGTGCCGCATTCTTGAAACCAAGTCATACAACACCGCCCTGAAGCAGGGACAGTTTCGGCCGTTTGAAGCACAGGAAATCATCATCTGTTCCTACCAATTCGCTAAGAGTAAGGCCGGGGAGGTCCAGGCTCTTCCCTGGGATTTGGTGGTGATCGACGAGGCGCACCGGTTGCGTAACGTCTATAAACCGTCGAATGTCATCGCCAACACGCTCAAGGTTGCACTGGCCGGCAAGGACAAGCTTTTGCTTACCGCCACACCCCTACAGAACTCCCTGTTGGAGCTATTCGGGCTGGTCAGCTTTATTGATGAACATACCTTCGGTGACCTGAAAAGTTTCCGCGAACAGTTTGCCAATCTCAATCAGGAACAGGTGTTCGAGACACTTAAGGCACGACTTAAACCCCTTTGCCATCGTACCTTGCGCCGACAGGTCACGGCCTATATACCTTTCACCAAACGTTTGCCTCTCGTGGAAGAGTTCACCCCGGAGGAGAGCGAGGATCGGCTTTACCATTTGGTCTCCGAGTACCTGCAACGCGAAAATCTCCAAGCACTGCCGATCGGTCAGCGTTCCCTGATGACCTTGGTGCTGCGCAAGCTTTTGGCTTCGTCTACCTTTGCCATTGCCGGGGCGCTCACCTCAATATCCAACCGACTCAAGGCCAAGCTCAGTAAGGCGGAACCAGCCCGGCCTTTGGAGGAGGAACTGGATGAAGATTACGAAGCGTTAGATGAAACCATCGAGGAATGGAGCAACGGCGAATCCGCCCAAACGCTGACTGAGACGGATCGAGCCGCCATTGAACAGGAAATCGCCGATCTCGATACCTTCGCCGCCTTGGCCACTTCCATCGAGCACAACGCCAAAGGTAAAGCCCTACTCAAAGCACTGGACATTAACTTTGTTAAGGCACGCAAATTCGGCGGTGCAGAGAAGGCAATTATCTTCACTGAATCACGACGTACCCAGAATTACCTGTTACGGCTGCTGACCGACAGCCCTTGGAGCGAAGGTGTTGTTCTCTTCAACGGCAGCAATACTGATGAATCATCGCGACACATTCTGGCCGAGTGGCTGGATCGGCACCAGGGCACAGACCGGGTTTACGGATCAAAACTGCTTGCCCTGATCGCACGAAACTTTATCTCCCGGCAAACCTGGAAGTGCTATTAACCCGTTATGGTAAAAAAGTATTGTTGCAAAGCAGCTCCTCCGTACTGGAAAGGCTGAGAAAAACTAATGACCAAGAGGTTCGCCAAATTGTCAAATTGCTGGATCAATATGGCGTTGGTCTTGAGCAAGAGGCGTTGTTGCTGGGCCTAGACTGATTGGAAAGTCTTTGGTTAGTTCTTTCGTTTAATCTTAGCAATCTACTGGATGCAATATCAGTTAGTTACACTATGGAAAGCCCTCAAAAAGACTTTTGAAGCCTGAAAATTAAGAGACGCAACGTAACCAAACGGGACACTAGTCGGAAAATTCCCCGGAAGTTATGGCGGTATGGCCGAGCCAGATCCAAAGCTGGCGTTACAGATAAATCCCGGTTGTTTTTCGATACGGTTCAAGTGAGTTTTGACGTGCATCCTGGCGAAGCTCACCAGAGAAATTTTTTGGGAGGTAACTTTTTCTGGCAAAGGAAGAGGAGGCATTGTACAAAATCTCAGAGCACAACTCTTGGTAAGAGTAACGGAGTGGTTATCGCTCCCTGTTGCCGGGCCGGGGGATGCGACTAAACGCGGTGTTTGCCCGATGCCTTGAGCCGGGGCCTGATCTCGATCAGCTCCCGGAGTTTTTGTGCCGGCAAAGAACCCTTCCAGCCTCATATTCTTCAATTGTATGCAACAGCAGGATGTTTGTATGTATGCATTAAAAAAATAATAGGAATAAGCAGTTGCAGCCATGATGAAATAACCAAAACTGTTTGAAGAGGACCGATGGAAACGCTTTTTCTTTCGTTAGCTGTCTTACTCGTCGCAGGCATACTGCCCCTCCTGGGACACCGATTATTTACACCGATAAAGGCCTGTTACGTCATTGTGACCATCATCGGCTGCGGCATCGGCATGTATGGTTTGTGGCCACTCCTGCAGATGTCACCGCATTCCACCATGACCGTTGAATGGCTGCACACCTTGCCGCTCAGGTTTTCCCTGGACGGTCTTTCCGCCTTTTTTCTCATTCCGATATTTTGCGTGAGCCCGCTGGCTGGGCTGTACGTGTTTCACTATTTGAACAAGAAAGCGGAGCATCTCCGCACAGGCGTGCATCTGTTCCTGTTCAATCTGCTCATCGCCTCCATGGCCCTGGTCGTCATGGCCGGGAATATGATCAGCTTTGCCCTGGCATGGGAGATCATGTCGCTCTCCTCCTTTTTTCTTGTCCTGTATGAGTACGAACAGGAAACCACCCGGCGCGCCGGATACATTTACCTGCTCTTCACCCAGATGGGCGCCCTCTGTATTTTTGCGGGCATGGGGATTGGCTACGCGCACACGCAATCGTTTGCTTTCACAGGTCTTGGCAGTCTCCCTGATGCGAGCAAATTAGCCGTGTTTTGCCTGCTCCTTGTAGGTTTTGGTTCCAAAGCGGGTATTTTCCCCATCCATATCTGGCTGCCCTATGCCCACCCGGCCGCGCCCAGCAATACATCGGCGCTCATGTCCGGCGTGATGATCAAAATGGGTATTTACGGCATTGTCCGCTTTTATGGCCTCCTTGCCATCACCTCACCCCTTGTGGGCCAGATTGTGCTCAGTTTCGGTATCGTTTCCGGGGTGCTTGGCGTGGTCTACGCCCTTGGCAAGCATGATCTGAAAAAACTGCTCGCCTATCATAGTGTGGAAAATATCGGGATCATACTCATCGGCCTGGGCGTGGGCATGATCGGCATCACCCAGTCCAATCTGCCCATGGCCATCTTTGGCTTCACCGGTGGTCTGCTGCACGTGCTCAATCATTCGTTGTTTAAGTCACTGCTCTTTCTTGGGGCCGGTGCCGTGGCGCAACAGACCGGAACCCGTCAGCTTGATAGCCTTGGCGGGCTGATCAAACGCATGCCGCTGACGGGAAAAACTTTCCTGGTCGGGTCGGTCTCCATTTCGGGCCTGCCGCCCTTCAACGGTTTTGTCAGTGAATTTCTTATTTATATTGGTGCCTTTTATGGGTTGCGGTCAGGCGGATCGCTTGCCCTGTTTGCCATGTTGGCGATCCTGGCGCTGGCGCTTATCGGCGGACTCGCGACCTCCTGTTTTTCCAAAGTGGTCGGCATCGTCTTTTTAGGGGAACCGCGTACGTAGCGTGCGGTCGCAGCGCATGAGGCCGGGTGGACCATGACCCTGCCCATGATCATTTTAGCGGTGTCCTGCCTGGTTATCGGGCTTTGGCCGGAGCCCTTTGTCCGGGTTGCCTTCATGGCCCTTGATGCGTTGCAGGCGCAGGCACTGGATAAGACGCAACTACTTCTCATGACAGATAAAATAGCACTGGGGGCACGTGTCTTCTGTGTGCTTTTCGTGCTCATGTACCTAGGCAGAAAGCTGCTGTATCGCGGCAAGGAAGTTCAGAGCGGACCGACCTGGGGATGCGGCTTCACCCAGGCCTCCGCCCGTGTCCAGTACACCGGCACCTCCTTTGCCATGTCCATTGTTGAGTTTTTCCGGCCCATGGTGCTGGTATGCACCCACTACACCGGTATCAACAGGATTTTTCCCTCACACGCCTCTTATGCAACGCATGTGGACGATATTGCCGAGCTGGGCCTGAGCAAAGGGATCGTGGTCCCGGTGCAGTATGTGCTCAGTAAGCTCCGCTGGATCCAACAGGGGTATATCCAGCTCTACATCGGTTACATCATCATCACTATACTGATCGGTCTCCTCTGCCTGTAAGCGGGCCAGAGTCATTCATACGAGGGGTTATTATGGCATCCTATGTTGCGCTCATCCTGGCCTTGCTGCTCGCGCCTCTGTATCCAGGCATCATTTTGAAGGTGAAGGCATTTTTCGCCGGCAAAAAAGGGCCGCCACTTTTGATCAAATACTACACGCTGTGGAAACTGCTGCGGAAAGGTTCCGTCTACAGCACGAGTTCAAGCCTCGTTTTCAAGCTCGGGCCGGTTGTCTCCTTTGCCGCGGCCGTGTTTCCCCTGTTCCTGTTCCCCTTTGCAGGCAGTGCCGCCTTGTTCGCCTTTCAGGGCGATGTGATCCTGCTCTTCTACATCATGGGGATCGGGCGCTTTTTTACCGTGACCGCGGCGCTTGATACCGCCTCACCCTTTGAAGGCATGGGCTCGGCCAGAGAGGTCTTTTTTTCCACCCTGGCTGAACTGACCATCTTCACCATCCTCATTCTCTTTTATCGCCTCAATGGCTCCCTGAGCTTGAACGACTATTTTCATGGAAATTCAGTTGTTTCTATGGCAGGTGAGGGCGGTGCGCTGATTATCCTGGTGGTTTTCGCCCTGTTCATGGTGCTGCTCACGGAAAATTCTCGAGTCCCAGTCGATGATCCTGCCACCCATCTGGAATTGACCATGATCCACGAGGTCATGATCCTTGATCACAGCGGGCCGGACCTGGCCCTGATTGAGCTTGGCTCTTTCTATAAGCTGTTTTTCTACGCGGCATTCATCATTATGCTGATCTGCCCGTTTCCAGCCCAATTAAGCTTCGTCAACGTTCTCCTGTTTTTCTTCCTGCTGGCACTGGTGTATGTGGCTGTGGGCATTACCGAGTCAATTATGGCGCGTTTGAAGATGAATCTTGTGCCCAAATTTATTCTTACCTCCTTTGCCCTGGTCTTTTTCGCCGTCATACTCACCATGGGGGTGTTGCAATGATAAATTTTTTAGAAGTCATCCTCGTTCTTATTCTCCTGACGGTGTTGCTCTCCCTTGGCTCTACCAGGCTCATGGCATTGGTGCGCATCATGCTCTTCCAGGGAGTGCTGGTTTCCCTTACGCCGTTGTTCCTTAAGGACCATGGTGTTCTGACTTTTGGCTCGGTCACGCTGTATCTGGCAATGATCGTAATCAAGGGAGTGGTCATTCCGGTTATGCTCTTCAGGGCAGTAAAGGTTGTCAGTATTAAACGGGAGATCGAACCTTTTATTGGCTACCATGCCTCCATCCTTGCAGGGCTTGCCATGTTGCTCGCCTCGGTGTTCATGGTCCGCTCCCTGCATCTGAATTTGCCTGACTGGAGGATGCTGATTTTTATCTGTGCCGTGACCACCATGGCCGCGGGCTTCTTTTTGATGGTGGCACGGAAAAAGGCCATTACCCAGGTTATCGGCTATCTCATGCTGGACAACGGCATCTATCTGATCGGTAATGCCCTGAGCATGCATCATAGCCATAATATCGTTGAATTCGGGGTGCTGCTCGATCTGCTGGTCGCTGTCATGGTTATGGGGATCATTCTCAACAATATCAACCACGCCTTTGACGATGTCGATACGACTTTGTTGGGTCAATTAAAGGATTGAAAAAATGTTAGAAACGATATTTTTACTTCCCTTTGCGGCTGGAATTGTTGCGTTGCTCCTGCCAGCCACGCTGGGCAGGGCATTACTGGTCTGTACGGCTCTGGCGCATTTTATGCTCAGCGTTTTGGGATGGACAGGCCGGTTGACTCCGCATTACAGGCAATTTTTTGGAGCCGCGCCCGAGGGGATGCTTATCCTCATGCTCACCTCGTTTATTTTTTTGTGTATTTCGCTCTACTCCGTCTCCTACACGAAAGAGACCGGCATTGCCAAAGACCGGGTTTTCATCGCGTGTATGCTCTTTTTTCTCGGTACCATGTCCATGGTGAGCGTGGCTGAGCATCCCATCATCCTCTGGGTTGCCATTGAAGCAACAACGCTTGTCAGTGCGCCGCTTATTTATGTGCATCGCTCCAAAAAAGCCCTGGAGGCTACCTGGAAGTATGTTCTCATCTGTTCAGTGGGCATTGCCCTGGCCCTGCTTGGCAGTTTTTTCCTGACCCTGGCCCTTGATGTAGTGGATGTTCATGAGCATCTCACCTATGCCATGCTCAATAGTCTGGCCACAAAACTGGACCCGTTCTGGCTGAAGGTCGGCTTTCTCTTTATTGTTATCGGCTTTGGTACCAAGATGGGTCTGGCGCCCATGCATACATGGCTGCCCGATGCGCACAGTGAAGCGCCAAGTCCCGCCTCCGCGCTGCTTTCAGGGGCGCTGCTCAACTGCGCCTTTCTTGGCATTTACAAGGCCCATATTCTCATGGTCCATGCCGGGCTGGGAAGCTTTTCCGGCCAAATGCTGATGGTGTTCGGGCTTGTTTCGATGATGGTTGGTGGTATCTTTATCTTTGGCCAGTCCGATTATAAGCGCATGCTTGCTTATTCAAGTATCGAAAATATGGGCATCATTGCCTTTGGTGTGGGGGTCGGCGGCCTGGGCCTGTACGGTGCATTTATTCACCTCATTCACCATTCCCTGATTAAATCCTCTCTCTTTCTCAGTGCCGGTAATATCCTGCTGGCCTTTGGCAGTAAGCAGGTACAGCGGGCACGCGGGCTCATCCGCCTGCTGCCGGGGACGTGTGTGTCCTTTATTTCCGGTTTTGTGGGTATCGCAGGCCTGCCACCCTTTGGTTTGTTTATCAGTGAACTCATGATCATTGTCGCAGCGGTACGTGGGCACTGGTACCTGAGCGTCACCGTGTTCATCGCCGCTCTCGTGCTCGTGGTTGCCGGGGCAGGCAAGGTGGTCATCGGGATGTCCTTTGATGAGGCCTCAGGCCCTGTCGAGGTCCGGGACACCTTCCTTCGGCTTGTGCCTGTCTATACCTTGCTGCTGGTTTCAGTCACCCTCTGTGTCTGGATGCCGGAATCCCTCTATCTGACCATTCTCAACTCAATTCAAGCAATTGGTGGCATCCATGGATAACCTGCTCAAGATTACAAATGGCCGGACCATCCCACGGGCATCGATTCCCCTGGTGCCGTTTGCGGAATTTTATGATTCCCTTGCCGCATTTGTGAAAAACGAGGGCTACATCGTCCAGTTTTTTGCCCATGCCCAGGAAGGAAAAAATTATCTTTTCGCTGTCCTTAGAAATACCGACCTCTATGTGGTCAGCACCGAGGTCGGTGCCATGTTTCCGTCGTTGACTGCCCAGGTGAGTGAGAAATTTCATCTTTTTGAGCGGGAAATAGCCGAACAATACGGTATCCGTCCTGAAGGACATCCCTGGTTGAAGATGGTGCGCTACCATCCAAACTGCACGGGTGCGGCGGATGTTTTCGGTAATGATTACACAGTAGATATTCCCGGTAACTACCCCTATTTCCAGGTCGAGGGCGAGTCCATCCATGAAGTGGGCGTTGGGCCGGTCCACGCGGGCATCATTGAGCCGGGACATTTTCGCTTTCAGTGTGCCGGGGAAGAGGTACTTCACCTGGAGATCCAGCTCGGCTATCAGCACCGGGGTATTGAAAAAATGCTCCCCACCATGCCCATGAAGCGTATGCCCATCATCGGTGAGGCCATCGCAGGCGATACCGCCATCGGTCATAACCTCTGTCTCTGTCAGGCCATCGAATCCCTTGCAGGAATTGCGGTGCCCCCCGGAGCGAGTATCACCCGTTGTATCGCCCTGGAGCTTGAACGGCTTGCCAATCACATTGGTGATCTGGGGGCATTGAGCGGTGACGTGGCCTTCAATCCTCCCGCCTCTTATTTCGGCAGAATTCGTGGCGAGTTTCTCAATCTGCTCCAGGTGCTCTGTGGCAACCGTTTTGGCAAGGGACTCGTCCGTCCCGGCGGAGTGGCGCATATCATGGGACAGGAGCAGCGGCAACTGCTGCGGGAGAAGCTTGCTGAAATCACCCCGGAGATCGAGCATGTCTGCGATCTTCTTTTTACCGCTCACACCGTGCTGGCACGGTTTGAACAGACGGGGACGGTGTCTCACGAAATGGCCGCAGAGTTAGGGCTTGTCGGATATGCGGGGAGGGCCTGCGGGCTTGCCTATGATGCGCGGGCACTCTTTCCCACGGAATGTTACCGGGATCTGCCGGTAAACAATAACCAGGTGACCAATGGCGATGTCAATAGCCGTGCCTGGGTGCGAAGAGAAGAGGTCATGCATTCGCTGCGCCTGATTCCCCTGCTGCTGGACAAGCATGAGGCCCTGCATGCTGAAGAAAAGGCTGTGCAAACCCGGCCTGTAAACCTGGCGGCCGATTCCTTTGTGGTCACCATCAATGAGGGATGGCGGGGTGAAGTGTCCCATGCCATACTGACCGATGGCATGGGAAAGGTGCAGCGCTATAAGATAAAAGATCCTTCGTTTCACAACTGGATCGGGCTTGCCATGTCGCTCAGAAACCAGGGGATCTCTGATTTTCCTCTCTGCAATAAGAGCTACAACCTCTCCTATTGCGGATTTGACCTGTAATCTCGGGGAATACCAACATGCTCAAAGTAATCAAGAATAGAATTGAACAGGGCTGTAAAACCTCCAGCTACCCCCTGAAACCTATCCAACTCTACCATCGCTTTCGGGGGTTGCCTCGCATTGACCCAGCCTGCCCCCTGGAAATCGTACAACGCTGCGCTGATATCTGCCCCCAGGAGGCAATCAATGTGGAGGCGAGGACCATTGATCTGGGGAGATGTACCTTCTGCGGGCAGTGTGAAGTGGAAGGCGAGGGGGCCTTTGTGCGCTTCAGTCAGGATTTTGGACTTGGTGCGGCCAACAGGGCCGACCTGATAACCCAGGGTACATTGCCGGATCTGGCCGCTCACTCCAAACAGGTATTTAAAAAGCTTTTTGGCCGCTCACTGCAGTTGCGCCAGGTTTCAGCGGGAGGCTGCAACAGCTGCGAGGCAGATACCAACGTGCTCAACACGCCTTTTTTTGATCTTTCCCGTTTTGGCATCGATTTTGTTGCCTCTCCCAGGCACGCCGACGGAATCCATGTAACCGGCCCCATCACCAAAAATATGAAACAGGCACTTTTGGACACCTATCAGGCGGTGCCGTCTCCCAAGATAGTTATTGCCAGCGGATGCTGTTCCATTTCCGGAGGCCCTTTCTATGGAAGTGATGAGATTATAGGCGATCTGAACGGCCTGATCCCGGTTGATCTCTATATACCAGGATGTCCACCTCATCCCCTGACAACCCTGCATGCCTTGCTGAAATTTTTCAAGAAGGGGTGATGCGGTTTACCGGGACATGAACTTGTCAGTCAGATACATGCCCGGTGCATATCAGCCATACATTCGCGCAACCATTCCCGGACGTGTCATCGGCAGGATAAAAAAAGCCGTTTCGAGGGCAATGCTCAAAATGCCCTCGAAACGGCGTGGTAGCGGCACATCCAAAACGGTATTGGGGGTTGCCCTTTTCCCTCACATGTCCTTTTCCGAAACGCTCTATCCCTCCATGGCAAGGATCAAGTCGTCGACCATCTGGTCGGCCGTGAGGCTCCTCCTGAAATGCGACTCCTGCCCACTTTATTCATGGGGCTGTATGGTAATATCCGGGTAAACACCCTCCATGTCACCAAAAAGATAGGGTTGGATATTATTGAGTGACAGCTTACGGTTATTCTGCGCATGCCCTTTGATATTATTGTTATGTGGGTGGTAAAAAGCTCCGTTGGATTCCAGGATATGGTTGATCCTGTGCTTGAAACCTTCGACAAAGGATGCGCCTTCCCCCTCAAAATGCATGTTGCCCTTCCGGATTGCGTTATGAACAACTCTCAGATCTTCAAGGGCAATGCTGTTCTCCTGCAATTCCTCTTTGTTGGTGATTAATCCCCACAGTAAGGTTTCGGGAGGAATTTCAAGTGGTTCCTCGCAGTCAATAATGGTGTGCGGCATGACTATGGAACCGGTGCCGACGGAAATCCTGCAACCCGGTTTTCCAAGCAGAAAGCTGTTAAATCCGACAAAAATGCTTTTCCCCAGGTCGGTTTCGATCGCCTTGGCGCCATGGGCCATGACATCATTGCCCTGCAGAGTGGAATTGATGATAAAACAATTCTCCTGGGCATTTGCCCCAATACCCATGGAGCAGTTTTCCAGGTATGCTCTTTGGGCGACAAGGACATTTTCTCCGATGGTCGTCTTTGGCAACACCACTGCATAGCGGTCTAAGGATGCCGTTTTCGGGACATCAATTGGAGATTCGCTGATTGCGTTGTCAAATACGTCATCAAACGATTTACTCCGCTGTTCGATAAGGTCGATGAACGCTCCCTCTGGCTTCCCTCCGGCCTCCTGGCGAATATAATACTTCAACCGCTCCTCAGGAAACTGATAGAAAAAGTTAAACTGCCCGGGGCTGTTGACCCAGATTGTTCCTGCCTTCACATTGAGATGACTTATCTTTCCAGCCTGGATATAGGAATACGCTCCTATGACGCAGTTACGCATGGTGGTCAGGTCAACGGTGGCAAAGGGACTCAGGAAGCATCCATCGGAAGGAGCCCCATGAATATTCGCATAGTCAAGTGACAGGGTATTCTTAATAAAAAATCGCTCCGGTGACTCCGGATCATGGGAAAAGTTGTGAACCAGCGTTTTGATCAGCGCACTGGAATCGATATCGATCAATTCGTCCTTGCGCAGGTCAATGCTGAAATTTTTATATTGAAACTTCGTTCCCTTACGTTTCAGTTCATCGCCACGGATATCGGCTTTATAGAGCAGTGAATTGTTGACCTGACACTTGCCCAGGAAGTAACTGCCGGCAAGGCGACTGTGTATAAATTGCAGGTCAAGGGGAATGTCGGATGTAACACCGTAAAATGCATAAGACCGTATCTTTTGTTGTAAATCGTCATACCCTGTAACATAAGGACTCACATCAAAATCCAGGTCCCGTAAGTTGATATTGACGCGTTGAATAATCCTGTGAAAAATTTTTTCCCGCTCAAGCATATATCACCTTTGTCCAGAAGAGTGGATTGACAGATAGAGCAAGTATTCAAGATGCCGATACATTAGTGTCGTCCAGCCCCTTCATAGCATGAAAGCTTGCTGTAAACACATCCACAAGACGCAAAATACCGACGATTTCTTTTTTTCTGGTCACCAGGAGGGACTGGTGCGCACCGGCAACCATCTTGTGCATTGCCAGATCAAGTTCTTCGGTTTCATTCACATATTCGTCCGGTGTTGGTTTCTGCATAAAATTTTCCACCGGCTTCTCAGCAGCATCCGCAAGCGCCTGTTCTGTGAAGACCTTGCACTCCATCCTGTCGTTTTCTCGTAGTTTACTTATGTACGCATCGCTGAATCTATACATCTTCAGTTGACTGTAGAGTTCGTGGTCCTCCTCTTTGGCTTCCATGGCTTGCAGCACTCGAAGCTGGCTTATCCGGCCGACAACCTTGTTGCGCTCGTCCAATACCAGGATCGCCCGATGATGAAATTTGCCCTGATCATAATTTTCCTGAGCCTTTTCCAGGGCAAGCATTGCCCCAAGCAGGGTTGTACCCAAAGGTACAGTGACATATTCTTCGATTGGAACCATCATATCTTTCACTGTATATGTTTCCACCCGTATCTCCCTTTTGGAAAATAGATTGAAGTATGTTTTTATAGTAAAAAAAATGCTTAAAATTCGCTTCAGTAATTCCATCATTTTATCGTTTTTTAAACGGTATCAATTGGGTGCGCCAAGTGCTGCCAAATTATTTTGTGCCTGTGGCCTGCCACGAAGTGAAGCCGGCGGCCGAGAATGGTCCGTGCGTAAACTTCTTCCCAAGTATGCAGTTAACTAAAAGAGATTTCTGCATTTTTTGACAGATATTCCGCCGGTGTCCGATCCCTTGGAGAATCGTTTGGCCGTTGTTCATTCTAAGCGATTTCCCACCAGCAGGTGGCTTCCGTAACCTCGCCCAGGTTCCGGAACAGATACAAGGCTATTTTGAATGATTGTTTTTTTGCCCAGTCTCTGCGTTATGCTCAAAAAATTATCCTCGGAATATTATACATATGCCTGCGGTAATTTTTTTCGCATGCCTTTACCCTGAACAAAAAATCTAATAATTCAAGGTAACCACAAGGCGATGACCTTGTTTCGACAGGTCTTGTTAAAGCGGTGATGTGGTTGGCCGCGACGACTAAGATGATCGGTCAGGGCAAATACGGGCATGGGAACGCACCGTTCATATCTCCATCACCGTGGGAGAGCAGCACTGTAAGGATGAAAATCCACAACACGAGCACGCCGGGGGCAAATCCTCTTGCCGCTACCAGGTACATTCAAGGGCTTGAATCAATTCGATCCAAGCCCTTTTTCGTGTTTTCTCTCTTTGTTCCTGCTCAGGAGATTACGGAATCGACTCCACCGCTGCAAATGAGGGCTCGTGCAGAGGAATCAGGATATCTGCCATGTCGCGTATCTTCAGCAACGTATCATAGGCCTCAAAGGAATTCACCAGAGTGCCGGGCGGGATGACTTCCATCTCCATGGCGCGGACCTCTTTGGGCGGGTCAAAGTTCTCCTTGATCACGCAGAAGCCGGTGATCACCGCTTTGCCCTTCTCCGTGTCGATGCACACGCTCATGCCGCCGTCCGTGTGCGCCGGGCTGTGGATGCAGGTGATACCGGGCACGATTTCCGTGTCCCCGGTCATGAGTTCAAGCTGGCCGTTATCCTCCACATCCTGAATAAAATCCTCCACATAGCGGAAATCCAGCGGATGCGGGTTGTGTATGCGTTTCAGCTCCTTTTCGTGCACATAAATGCGGGCATTTGCGCATTTGAAATCGTTTTCACAATGATCATTGTGCAGATGGGTGTGAATAACAATATCAATATCCTGGGGTTTGATATTGTAACGGGCAAGCCCCTCCTCAAAGGTATAGATCTTGCCGCCAATGGCCTTTTCACGCGCCTCTGAACGAATGGGGCTGAGCTCGCCGGTATCCACCAGGATGGTCTTATCGCCACCCTCTATATACCAGCAGTAAATGGGGATAGTGTACTGCGTGCCGCCGCCGTGCTGGTAGGTCATCATGCTTTTATCAAAAATCTTGGTGCCCATGACAATAGGGTGGATGGTGTAGGTCATTTCCTGCGGCCTCCCTTGCCGCCACCGCCGCGTCCCATTCCGCCGCCGCTTCCATCCCTTCGGCCCACGCCGCCTCCACGGCCGAGCCCCCGTCCGCCGCAACCACCTCCACATCCCGAAGGCCGGTTCTGCGGTGGGTTCGGTTTCTCTGGACTCTTCGGGCCTTGTTCGCTTGGTAGATTACCTGTTATTTCCGGCTGTTCCTGTTGCATAGACATTCCTCCTGAATAGAGAATTTGTTCTTTGCGGACAATGAATCTATTTTTTTAGGTTGCCTTAAAATGCTTGGTTTTTCAATCAAGATCACGATATGTGCACATTTTTATAGCAGGTATTTACAAGATTTTTTCAGGCTTCCTTCGTGTTTTTCTCTTTCTGTTCAGGCGAGCAACATCGATGCAGCGATCCAGACCTGGTTGAGTTGGATCGCTTGTTGTCATATCCGGCAGTTCGAGACCAGGAGCGATCACTTGGCCAGGATTTGCAGGAGTTTTCCCAGCTTAAAAGAAAAGAGGATTAGAATGCCGGTTAGGAGGACAACGGAAATGGATGGTTTTTTCAGCATGGCAAAACCATGGATGCGGATAAGCACTATGGTTGGCAGAAGAAAAAGGAAGATGGCTATCAGCGGCGAGATCACCAGACCGAAAAGATTCATAAGAGAAGGATGAAAAAGGGTCAATATCCAGAGACTGATAAAAAGAAAAAGCAGGACAGCTATGTTGAGCCGTTGGCTGCGCTGAGCTGAGGGACGAGCTTTTTTGCCGTTTCGTCTGACACGGGCCAGAAACCGCTCTGTGAGTTGGAGGGCGGATTCCTGGACGGCAAAGAAGACGCCAATAAAGGAGGTGACCAGCGCAGCAAGGCCGATGACAGGACTGATTTTGGCAATGAACGGCGAGATGCCTTTTTTGGCGCTCAGCAATGCAAGGCAATCGAGATTGGTTGCCGCTGCATGTTTAAATTCGTCGGTGGTCAGTGAAAACAGACAGGAAAAGACGAACAACAGAACGAAGATAAGGAGTAGCGCCGTTGTTTCCAGCAGGACACGGTTCAGGGGATGTGCCCCATTGATTATCCTTGCTTCGCTGGAAATACGGAAGGTCACCACCATGGAAGACAATGCCGAGAAGAAAATAAAGGAAAGCGTGAGGATGGGGAGAACCAACAGAATATCATCGGTAAACTGGAACAACGATGGAGTCTGCAGATAATGCGTAATATTCCAGAAAGGGACCAGATAAACGGAAATACCAAGGAGAAGAAGTAACAGAGCCAGGGAGACGGCGCTCATCACGGGCACAATGACTTTGGCTCCGATCAGGTAAAGCACGGCAAAACAAACAACAACGAGAAAGCTGAGCCAGGGGGC
>DAIODL010000022.1:0-15127 GCA_036746815.1 Desulfobulbus sp. | reverse complement strand
AATAAGGCGCTTTCTTCCGCCACCAACCGTTTCCTGGGCTATACGGAAGAACCGCTGGTTTCCATTGATTTCAAGGGTGATTCCCACTCCTCGATTGTTGATGGATTGTGCACCAAGGTGTTGGGCACTTCCGTCAAGGTGATGAGCTGGTATGACAATGAGTGGGGCTATTCCAACAGGATGCTGGATCTGGTGCTGCATATGGAGGCCAACAAGCCGGTTTGACGGTTTGAGATTGGCGGGCTGATGAGCTCAAAAGACGCATCAGCCTTTGTTTGTCCGTGTAGAGCCTTTCCGCTGCATCTGGGACGGCGTGACTTCTTTGATCAAAATATATTTGATGTGGAGCACGTTCATCCATCAGCGGCGTATTGGACAATATGCCGTACGGATACAGGCTCACGATTCAGTTTTTAAATAAAAAGGGTCTCCTGCAGTATGCTGCAGGAGACCCTTTTTATTTAAAACGTTGCGGGCCTGAAGCTCAGTCCACGTATCCCTTTCCATGGCAGGTGGGGCAGGTCTGATCCGGGGTACAGACTTGACCATCCGGATTTTTTCCTTGCCATTCACTGCTTGTTTCGCAAACACCAGAGATTACTTTTTTCCCTGAGCATGTCGGGCAGACGGTTTTCTTTGTTTCTTGGGTCATGATGTGCTCCTTGATTGTTTGAGAATGATTATCGCTATTGATTCTTGATAAGATAAAAGACATTCTGCAAAACGCAAGAGGGACAAAGCACTTTTTTTTACATGGGCAGAGATGTGGAATATTCTTCCGGTGCGTCATTGAGTTATGGGGAAACTTTGTTGTGCTTTATAACAACGCAAGGCTGACGTCTCAAACACCATATTATGGCGTTTTTGTGTATATACTTGCGATTTTTGTGCGCTTGGTATGCTCCTTCAATTTTCTTTTTTTTCCTTTTTGGTAATTGCTTCGCTCTTGATGCGGTCAAGGACTTCCGCAAGCACTGACTTAACGTGCTCCCGAATGTCGCCAGCGACCAGAATGAAGAGCAGATCATCCCCGGGAAGAAATTTTCCTTCATGCGGTTCCACGATGATATCGTAAATTCCCGGCTTCTTGAGATATTCCTGGCGGATCTGTTCAATTTTTTCTTTGTCCGCATAGGATTCCAGGCCAGTCACCTCGGTATGATCGCCGCGGGACCAGCCGCGCACGGTCCCGTTGTGAATGAGGATCATGCCTACATTTTCCGCAAAATCAGGACGCTTTTTCATCTCAGCGATTGTTTTTGAAATATCCATTTTTCCCTTATGTGTTGAGTGAAGAGGAGGTTTTCAATAAGTACAAGTACAGCGTGCTTATCTGCGCTGAATACGCGCAGATCTACGGGGCATGGTTGTTTTGTTGAGTTGCCATGCGGTAGACCGGTATGTATGTTCGGCAGCCTGATGGTGTGGTCTGCGAGGTACCGCTTTATGCTGAACCGTGGCTGGCGGTCTGCGCAAGGGGTGTAAGGTGCGTACCTGGTAACCTCTGGGGACGTCATACCGTCCCTCCAGCGTGTCGGGTCGTAATGCCGGATTCAGAGCCGCAAACTGAGAATGCGTAAGCCCGGTGACACTCAGCAAATGCTGGACGGATGCCGGTGCCGGCAGCCGATAGGTGTGCGTGGGATCAGGCGGTGCCAGGGGGGTGATGCGATTTCGCTGCATCCACTGGGCAACATGGACAGCGGCGATAAATTCCGAATAGAAATTGCGGGCCGCAAATTTGAAAGCACCTTCATTGTATTCATTGAAAATTCTTTCATAACTGCCCTTGTCACGGACGGCCCGGAGCATACCGACACGGCCATAATTATACGCGGTCAGCGCCAGAGGCCAGGATCCAAGCACTTGGTAATTATAGCGCAGCAGACGGGCCGCTGCATCTGTTGCCAGATAGGGGTCGTACCGCTCGTCAATGACATCGTTTATGGTCAGATAGTCGCTGCCGGCCGCACGGGTGAACTGCCACATTCCATACGCTCCGGCTTTGCTGCCAGCCTTGGGATTAAAAGAGGATTCCACATGGGGCAGGTAGGCTAACACCTCGGGGAGATTGTAGGACCTGAGTATGCGTCTGAATGCCTTGAGATAGCGGCCGGAACGCATGACTCCCTGCATAAAGCGGTCTTTTTGCCCCAGCTGTACGCGGATGTTGTCACTGGCCGCCAGGAAATCACTACTTCGTCCATGGGGAAAAAGAGCGGCTATATGCAGTTCAGCGGCTGTCCTGGGGGGCTGACCGGCAGCCAGTGATTGCAGGATGGTTTTTATGCGGTTCTTTTCCCAGTCAATCCGCTGATTGTTGATATCCTTGGCCCATGGTTGTTCCGGATCAACCAGTTCCACCACGCTGTAGATACGGTTAATTTCATATGAATCATGCAGAATTCCCTGCCGGGTGGTATATCGACCATAAATATCTTCCCAAAAGCGGACATTGCTCTGTATGCAGGGATAGACGGGAAAAGCGGAAGATGCCGCCTGCGCCGGAGGTGCGCCCGAACAGAGCAGCACTGCAGCCAGCAGCAAAGCGGCAAGCAATAGATGTGAATGTTTAGCTGGGTGTATGGAAAATGGAGATAACACAGACATGGTCAGATGGATACAATCAACAAATCAGATGGATTAAAATTCCCGGTTACAGGCTACATTATAGTGATTTGGTCGTTAAAGTAAATTCGCTTTATCGTCGTCCCGCGTTTCGGGGCGCATTTTTCAGGAAGGCACATGTATCAACCTATTATTGGCACACTGGGGTATATCCTTTCCCCGGATAAGCAGGAAACGCTTCTGGTGCATCGTATCTCCCGCAGTACTGATCAGCATCTGGGTAAATATAACGGTCTGGGCGGTAAAATGCTTGCCGGTGAAGATATCATGACCTGCATGCGGCGGGAAATTTTTGAGGAGTCAGACTTGACCTGCACAGAGATGCAGCTCAGGGGCACGATCAACTGGACCGGTTTTGGGCCGGCAGGAGAAGACTGGCTGGGGTTTATTTTTCTGATCACGGCCTTTACCGGGACACTTAAAACTGAAAATGAGGAGGGGCCGCTCTGCTGGTTTCCTGTGGCACGGCTTCTTGAATTGCCCATGTGGGATGGCGACCGATATTTTCTGCCACTGGTGTTTGATGGTGACCCGCGTCCGTTTCATGGGTACATGCCTTATGCACAGGGGAAACCTTTAGACTGGCAGTATCAGCGTTTGTAGAAATGGGCGGGAATGGGTGTGAGTTTCGTAAAAATCTTGCGTTCAACTGCTACGATCGGTATAATATAACTATTCGGGTTTTCTTATAATTTCACAGTATTATGAATCTAAAGCCGGTGGCAATGCCGGGGAGAATACATCCATGGAAAATAATACGGAATTGGGCCGCCTGGAGGAATATGTCGGCAAGTTGCTGAAAAATTACACCCAGTTGAAGACAGAGTTTCAGAACCTGCAGGAAACATTGCGTCAGCGTGATGCGGAATGTGCCGATCTCAAAACCAAGGTGTTTGAGTTGAGCACCGAGCGTTCCGAGGTGGGGAATAAGGTTGCCGGCCTTCTGGATCGCATTGAGCAGTGGGAACATGAGCAGACTGGAGCTCCTGCGGAGCAGCAGGACGCAAGCACGCAGGAAAGAATGTTCGGTCAGGATGTCTGACGCCACCTCTTGAGAGCTTGGCAAAGCCATGGCAATGCAGGAGCGTCTGGTACGGTTCACCCTGTTTGGGCAGGAATTCACATTCTACAGTGATGCTCCAGCCGAGGAGACCGATGCTGTCATCGCGTTGCTCCGCCGTGAGCTTGAAGGCGGCATAGCCTCAAATAAAAGTATGGTGCCCTCCAGTAAGATGCTGGTGCTCGGGTGCCTGCAGATAGCTGCAAGATTGGTCGAGATGGAACACGAATATAATCAGTTCCGGCGCGACCAGCAAAAAACTGTAACCCAGTTGGTGGAGAAAATTACAGCGGTCGTGGAACCGCCTGCATAAATTGTGGTGCGTGAAAGCCATAACATTTGCTATAGATACATTTGATGTCCCCTGTTCTGTTGGTGATTAACGGAGTATTGAGCCAACTCACTTAAAAAGGGTAGCCCGACTGTCGGCAGATGGAAAACTTTATTGATTTCCTGAAACTGATTGGGGCAGAACCCACCTAATTTTATTAGGTTTAATCATTCCGTTGACACGGCAGCGCGGGGGGCGTTCTTTTTTCCAGCGGCCCTGCCGCTGTTTGCATAGAGCCATTTTCGGTATAATAAGAGGGTGGCCGGTTAGAGATGCGGGTCCCATGGGCCCAGTGAGAAAGACACCCCTGATGCGATCAGGTCTACCATAGATGCGTATACCTCCCATACAGGTGTTTATCGGAAAAATAATGAACCTGCGCCTTTTTTGATACGGCCTCTGCTCTGTGTTGTTGAAGTGTTGCATAGCAGGGGGTTACGACAAAACTGATACGTTTGGTCTTTCCCGCCGCTTGCTTGACAAGCGGCGTCTTATTGTGCCTTCCGTGCACGCCTCCTCTTCCTGCGCCTTCTCTTTTCCATTGTGCAGCCATGGCAGATATGGTGCTGTCGTGGTCAACATTTTTATATAGATGGGTTAGGGGGGATGTGATGCAACTCAATTTAGTCACAGTGCTGTTGGCCCTGGTGAACCTGGTCGCCGGGTTAGCCATCGGTATCCTGCTCCGCAAGCGTTTGGTCGAAGGCAATCAGAGAAATATTGCCCTGCAGGGCCGTCAGATCATTGAAAATGCTATCGGTGAAGCGGAACAGATCAAGAAAGAGGCTTTGCTGCAGGCCAAGGAGGACGCCTTCCAGATTAAACAGGAGGCGGACCGGGAGCTCAAGGTCAGCCGTCAGGAACTCAAGGATGACCAGCGCCGGCTCAATCGTAAATATGATGAACTGCAGCGTGAATTTCAAATTCTTGAAGAAAAACAGGCGAATCTGAAATATCAGGAGGAAAATCTGACGAAGAGTCAGATTGAGGTTGATGCCGAACAGAAACGGCTGGACGCCCTGATTGATGAACAGCGTTATAAATTGGAAAAAATTGCCGGGATCAACCGTGAGGAAGCGAAAACACAATTGATGCAGTCCATTGAAAGTGAAGCACGCATGGACTGTGCCAAACGGTTGTCCCGTATTGAAAATGAGATGAAAATTGAGGCCGACCGGAAGGGTAAAAATATTCTGGCCCTGGCTATCGCCCGGTATGCGGGTGATTACGTTGCTGATAAAACCGTGTCCATGGTGCCGTTGCCCAATGAAGAGATGAAAGGCCGCATCATTGGCCGTGAAGGCCGGAACATCCGGGCTATTGAGGCGGCGACCGGTATTGACATTATCATCGATGACACCCCTGAGGCCGTCATTCTTTCCGGGTTTAACCCTATCCGCAGAGAAGTGGCACGTCTGGCCCTGGAGCAACTTATCTCCGATGGCCGTATTCATCCCGCCCGCATCGAAGAGGTGGTGCAGAAGGTTTCCGAGGACCTGGAAGTCGGCATCCGCGAATCCGGTGAGCAGGCCACATTTGATGTGGGCGCACATGGAATGCATGTGGAACTGATCAACTTGATCGGGCGTCTCAAATACCGGACCAGTTATGGCCAGAACATTCTGCAGCATTCCCTGGAAGTGGCTTTTCTCTGCGGAGTGATGGCTGCTGAGCTGGGACTGGATGTGAAGAAAGCGAAGCGCGCGGGACTTCTGCATGATATCGGTAAGGCGGTGGATCATGAGGTGGAGGGATCGCACGCCATTATCGGTCGTGATCTTGCCCGGAAATATGGGGAGGCCGAGGATATTGTCTATGCCATCGGCGCCCATCATGAGGACCAGCCGCCCAAATCAATTCTTGATGTGCTGGTGCAGTCGGCGGATGCACTGTCCGGGGCCCGTCCCGGCGCGCGCAAGGAGATGCTGCAGAGCTATGTGAAGCGTCTGGAGGATCTGGAAAATATTGCCAACGGGTTTAAAGGCGTGGATAAATCCTATGCCATTCAGGCGGGCCGCGATCTGCGCATTATTGTTGATAGTCAAAAGGTGAGCGATGACGAGGCCACCCTGCTCAGCCGTGATATTGCCAAGGCTGTTGAAGAGCAGCTGACCTATCCCGGTCAGATTCGGGTGACGGTTATTCGTGAAACCAGAGCAGTGGAATACGCGAAGTAGAAGGGGGAGAGAGGATGAAGTCGGTTGAAAAACAAATTGCCCTGATTGAACGGGGTGTCGTTGATTTTCATTCCCGGGAAGACCTGGTAAAAAAATTGACGCGGTCACTGGAGACAGGGAAACCCCTGGTCATCAAGGCGGGATTTGACCCGACTGCGCCTGACCTGCACCTGGGCCACACTGTGCTTATGCAGAAGCTGCGGCATTTCCAGCTGCTCGGGCATGAGGTGAATTTTCTTATTGGTGATTTTACAGGACTCATCGGCGACCCCACCGGTAAATCGGAAACGCGGCCGCCATTGACTCCTGAGGATGTGCGGCGTAACGCGGAAACCTACAAGGAGCAGGTGTTCAAGATCCTTGACCCACAACTGACCAAGGTGGTGTTCAACTCCACCTGGCTGGGCAAGCTGACTTCCTTTGATATGATTCGCCTTGCCTCGCAGCTGACCGTGGCCCGCATGCTGGAGAGGGATGATTTCAAGAAACGGTTTGAGGCCAATCGCCCCATTTCCATCCATGAATTTCTCTACCCTCTGATCCAGGGCTACGACTCGGTGGCCATGCACGCGGATGTGGAGTTGGGTGGTACTGATCAGCTGTTCAACGTCCTTATGGGCCGTGATCTGCAACGCAGCCAGGGACAGGAGCCGCAGGTGGTGCTGACCATGCCGCTGTTGGAAGGACTGGACGGCGTGCATAAGATGAGCAAGTCTCTGGGCAATTACATTGGCATCTCCGAGCCGCCGGAAAGCATTTTCGGCAAGGTTATGTCCATCAGCGATGATCTTATGTTCCGCTACTATGAGCTGCTGAGCGACCTGTCTATGGATGAGGTGCGTGATCTTAAACGGCAGATGGAGTCGAGCGCCCTGCATCCCAAAGCCGTCAAGGCCCGGCTGGCAAAGGAAATTGTGGCCCGTTTTCATTCACCGGAGGCAGCAGAAGCTGCGGAGCAGCATTTTGAGCAGGTCTTTGCCCGCCACGAAACGCCTGATGAGGTGGAAGAAGTGCAACTGCCTGCCTCACCCGAACCGTTGTGGCTGCCAAAACTGCTGTTGGACGCGGGGCTGGTGAAATCCACCTCCGATGGCCGGCGCATGATTCAGCAGAATGCGGTCAGCGTGGAAGGCGAGAAGATCAGTGATGTCGATGCTGCCGTGGCTGCGCAGGGAACGGTGCTGCTGAAGGTGGGAAAACGCCGTTTCTGCCGGGTGGTTTTTAAATAAATCCGGATGGTTGTGGGTATAAAGAAAAAGAGCGGTATCCTGATGCAGGAGACCGCTCTTTTTCTTTGTGAGACGGGGATGCTCTACAAGGCGCTGTCAGGTGCGGAAAAGACTACTTCGCAGCCGCACGCTTTTGACAGTCAGCACAAATGCCAATGAATTCGACATGGTGGTCCAGAATCTTATAATCACATCTTTTCTGGGCTTCCTGAAGACATTCTTGGGATACGGGCATATCCAGATCATCCACTCTGCCGCAAACAGTACAGCGGACGTGGTAATGGGTCTCGGTGGTGGCATCAAACCGTTTTTGTGCCCCCCCAACCTCAAGTTTGAGAATTATGCCTTTTTCAGCCATCAACTCCAGGTTTCGGTAAACGGTTCCCAGACCTATCCGAGGCAGACGCTTGCGCACCAGCTCGTAGAGTTCGCTGGCGGTGGGGTGAGTTTTAACTTTGGCTAATTCTTCAAGGATGATCTGCCGTTGGGTTGTCAGCCGAGTTAAGGGAATTGGTGCAGTCATGGCTTTCTCCTACGCAGGTGTCAAAAATATTTTAAAATCTTATGATGGCCTAACATGATCACTCTTTCACTGTCAAGGAAGAATTATCAGGAAAGAGCACTTGTGTTGCACCGTATTTCGTATGCAGATTAAAAATCTTTCCATATGGCCTCCGCTGTTTCTGGCTCCCATGGCCGGACTGACGCATTCTGCCCTGCGTACGCTGCTGCTTCATTGTGGTGGTGTGGGACTTTTAAGCACGGAAATGTTGTCGGCCGCAAGTCTTCCCCGGGAAAACGAACATTTTTCTCCGTATCTGGTGCGCACTGCCGAAGAGCGCCCCCTTTCCTACCAGCTGCTGGTTGCGGATGAGCGGCAAATCGTACCAGCCATGGCACGTGTTTGTGAGCTGGGAGCAGACAGTGTGGACCTTAATCTGGGGTGTCCCGCGCCGCAGGTCCGCCGTATGGGCGGAGGCAGCTGCCTGGTCAATGATCCAGAACGTATCCGTCGGCTGGTGCGCCAGGGACGCAGGGCGACCGATAAACCGCTGACCGCGAAAATTCGTCTGGGTGAGCAGTTTGATGAAACGAAACTTCGCGAACTTTGCCTGCTGCTGGCTGGTGAGGGGATTGACCTGTTGACCGTGCATGCGCGGCTCAGGAAGGAATCCTTTTCACGGCCGCCGCACTGGAGTTGGGTGGGCAAGGTCAAGCAATGGATCGACATACCGGTTGTGGCCAATGGCGGCATTGATTCAGTGGAAGCTGCCCGCCTCTGCCTCAACCAAAGTGGTGCCGATGGACTCATGATTGGGCGCGCTGCTGCGGTTTCGCCCTGGCTGTTCAATGATATTGCCAGGGAAGTGTATGGGGTGGAACTGCCGGAACCGGAACGGAAACTGCCGCAACTGTATGCTGAATTTGTGCAGGCCCTGGTGGAACGTTTTCCATCGGGACGGTGTCTGGGGAGGATGAAGGAGTTCACCCATTATTTCGCGGAGAATTATTTTTTTGGCCATCATCTGGCCTCACGCGTCCAGTCGAGCCAGAGCGTGGAGGAGGCTTGGCGGCGTGCCATGGCTTTTTTCATGGAAAATGATGCAGATCAGAAGGTTCCTGATCTACTACCGCTGATCACGGGTGCACAAGGGGATTGTAGTACCCGAAGGCAAGTGACGGGAACCGCGTTTTGAGCTGCTGCAGCCAGTTCAGGATGCCCATGGGGGGACGTGTGGGGGCATGCTCAATCACACGCAGATAATACGCGGGATCCATGTTAAGGTTGCGCAGCTGAATAAAATCGGGATGATAGGTATCAACGAGCCGGCATAAGGCATCGAATTCATCGGGATCATCGGTCACGCCAGGCAGGATGAAATAATTGAGCGAGACGTGGCGCTGGTAGCGCTTCATCACCGCGATAGATTGGCACACATCGTCCAGAGAAAATCCTTTGGGGCGGTAGTACAGCCGGTGTTTGTCCGGACGGGCGCTGTTCATGGAAATACGGATGGAATCAAGTCCTGCCTTGGCCAGCCGTTCTACCGCATCAGGCAGGCTGCCGTTGGTGTTGAGATTGATGGTGCCCCGGCTGGTCTGCTCCCGGATCAGGCGTATCCCTTTTTCCATGACCTTGGCCTGCAAAAGCGGCTCTCCCTCGCATCCCTGCCCGAAGCTGACAATGGGGCGCGGCGCGTGTTTGAGGTGGTCAATACCGATCTCAGCAATTTCTTTGGGCGTGGGTACAAAGGTAATTCGGTCCTGGGTTGAAGGGCAGCAGCCCGAGGGCTGCAGGGAAATGCAGCCGGCGCAGTCTGCGTTGCACACCGGGGAGCAGGGCAGGGGCGCCTCCCAGCGGCCCATGAAATAATTACGTGCCGCTGGGCAGCCATAGGTGAGGCAGCATTTGCCCAGATGCTGGATGAGCCGGTTGTCAGGATGGTGGTGCAGATGTTTGCGGGTCCGCCGCTCAAGCAGGTCAAAGTCCAGCTGGTCCAGATCCTGGCGCTGGTCAGCGTCGCTACGGAAGGCGCTGACCCAGAATTTGCCCTCTGCCCAGCCTACGGCTGTATAAGCAAAGAGCGGTAACAGGGCTGGCAATTCGGTCTGTTCCTGGTAAGCGGCCGTGTAAATGGCGGTATGTGCTGGAGCCATGAAAGCTGCCACCGCATGCACCGGCTCGCCAGGATGCAGGGGATTGGTGTCAAGCAGGGCGGGCTCGCCGGTATCCCACTCAATCCCCACCGGCAGCCGCTGGGGCAGCGTGAACAGTTCACTGCCAGGCGGCAATTCGATCAGTTCCGTCAGCTGTGGCGCACAAATATGGCCGGCAGCGTTGCCGGCCATGCCCATCTCGCCGTAATCAAGAATTTCGCCCGAGGCCGTGGCAAAAACCATGCTGGGCATGGCAGAGGGATGCGTCGCGGTGTCGGCAGCCGCCATCATTGGGGACGAATACGGCTTAATATGGAGTCGATGGAACGGTAGATCTCCAGATCGTCCCCAAACACATCCTGAATATTGGGATGATCAATCAGGTCCTCAATAACGTATTGGGTCATGTACAGGCTGACCACGTTGGGGTCGGGCGTGAGTTCACGGATGGGGGCGATCTTGAACATCATGTCAAACTCTTCCATGTCATCCAGACGCTGGAGCTGTTTGGCAACGGTATCCTGAATAGCGTGGACAGAGTCGGTTTCGATGATGTGATTATCCAATAGACGCTGCACCAGGCCGACAGCCAGCTCCGGGGCCATTTCCCGGGCATTTTTCAGCATAATATGCCGTTCCCGTTCCCGTTTCCGGTCAATGGCGTCGATGGTTTTGTTGGTGCTGCCACTCGGATTCATATGGCGGGCCATAAGTGTACTCCTTTCATATTCTGCTCGTCGAAACGATTTTATCTTCTGCAAGCGGCAGATACATCGGAGAACAATATGCTGTTCTCCCCAGAAGATTAAAGATGCTGCCGTTTGTCGTTCTACCCTACCTGTGCTGCCGTGCTGTCTGTGATCGCATCTTCAGTCAGTTTTGCGTGCGTCATCCAGGAAAGATGGCGGCAACAGGTGTCAGAGTACGCTGCAAGGCGTGTCCTGATTGGGAACAAATCATTCAGTTTATACTGCACCTACTCCTGGTAATCACTTCTTTTCAATTGGGAAAGGTCTGCTTCGTCTTTTATTGAACCTGTTTAAAAGACCGGTCTGGTACGGTCAGTCCGTTCTGGCTCGCTGTGGTAAAGACCACGGAACATATCGATATTTTGTTGTAGTTGAGGCGTCAGTGACAGACCGTATTGGGCAACATATTCCGCAGCCATGCGGTGCGTGTTGAATATGGGAACATTAAGACGCAGATTTTGCAGAGCCCGTTCCATGAACTGGTCCTGA
This sequence comes from Desulfobulbus sp., assembly GCA_036746815.1. Taxonomy (GTDB): domain Bacteria; phylum Desulfobacterota; class Desulfobulbia; order Desulfobulbales; family Desulfobulbaceae; genus Desulfobulbus. Next base: position 3,806 of record DAIODL010000022.1, on the reverse strand, counting down.
TGGTTGTAGAAGGTGTCCAGCACCCGGGGGAGGAGGTCATAAAAGGCGGAGGAATCCTCGTGGTAGAGTAACGATTCCGGATCCTCACTCAAATTGGCTTCATCCACCGGACCTTCGTAGCCGAATTTCCAGCCGGTCAGGCCGCCATGAAAACCTTCTACCCACCATCCATCCATGATACTGATATTAGGCACCCCGTTCATGGCCGCTTTCATCCCACTGGTACCGCTTGCCTCCAGGGGGCGTTTGGGACTGTTCAGCCAGGCATGCACCCCGGAAACCATGAGTTTTGCCACCTGCATGTCGTAGCCGGGGATGAAGATCAGCTTGGCCAGTCCATTGGTACGGCGATAGAGGTCCTCCTGGCTGTCAAGAATAAGCTTCAGTACATACTTCCCTGGTTCGTCTGCGGGGTGTGCTTTGCCAGCAAAAACAAAATGCATGGGCCAGTTATTTTTGATGAGAATATCAGCCAGGCGATCCATGTCATCAAAGATAAGATCAGCACGTTTGTACGTGGAAAAGCGGCGGGCAAATCCCAGTGTGAACACACCCGGCTGCAGCCATTGCTGCTCAGCCAGCCCGGAAAGATAATTGGGCGGATCAATCCAGGTCTCCATCATCTGCTCCCGGTGCTGTTTGAGCATGGTGTTGATGTAGAAGATCAAAGTCCGGTTGTCTTGCTCCCAGGCATTTTGTAGACCTTTGACAAGAGGCGCAATGTCCTGCGGAGCCACGCGCGCGAAACATCCAGGATTTTGCCGCCAGCCGTCCAGGGAAGGAATGTGATCAAAACAGGCTTTGCGGTTGTCGCTTATCCAGCTCAAATGGTGGACGCCGTTGGTGATGGCCTTTATTTTCTGGGCAAAAGCAGGAAACTGTTTTTTGGTGACATCACGGTGCAGACGGCTGACACTGTTGATAGCCCGGTTCAGCCGCATGGCCATGGCCGTGAAGTTGTACTCTGCGGCCGAGTCGTCGTCACTTGCAACCAGATCAAGGATGCGTCGCAGCATATGATGGCTGATGGAGGAATACAGGTCACGGGGAAAACGGTCATGCCCGGCCTTGACCGGTGTGTGGATAGTATAGACTATCTTGGGCGCTACCTTGCGGGCTACCTTCAGAATATCTTCATCCGTAACAGTATGGGCAAAATCAACACCGAACTGCTGTTTCAATGCACGGATGATCATGTGCAGGAGAACGGTGACACCATGCTGTTCGTTGAGGTGCAGGGTACTTGGATGCATGCCCAGGGCATCAAGCAACGGCAGAATGGCAAAGCCCAGCATACGCCGCTGGTTGGCTTTGATCATGGTCGATTTGGCGTTGTACAGCTGTTGAGCGGATTCAAGTACCCAGGCTGGTGTATCCGGCAAACTGTAGTCAAGGAGAAATTCGGGGACAAAATAGTCGCGGCGTGCGTTGAGCTCGATTTTCATCCACACCTGTGCCTTGACAAGGCACGGATCCTGTTGCCCATTGAAAAAGGGAATTTCAATGGTCAACGGTTGTCCCGAGTATTTCGGGGACTGGAGCTGGAACAGCGTTGGAGTGTCTTCCGGCTGCCATAATGTCGCATGATCGATTTGTCCCACCCTGGAGTCGACAATCTGGGAAAAATATCCTTCCCGGTATAAAAGACTGATGGCCAGAGCTGGAATGTGCAGATCTGCAAAACTTTTGAGTGTATCGCCGGCAAGGACTCCCAAACCACCGCTGTAATTTGGTATCTTTCTGTTATTTTTAAGGTACTTATGAAGCGATGCATTGAGCTGTGGATTGGGGTCCTGATCAAGGTGCTGTTCTTTCAGGAGGTCTTTTACCGGGTGAAAAATATCGGGATCAGCCCCAATTTCCATGGAAATATAGGTAACACTGTCCACTGCGGGATCAGTTAACCGTCCCCAGACATTATCGAAAATTGATTGAGTTACACCAAAATACGTACCAAATTGATTGGTGCTGATCAGTGAGCTGAGCAGGAAAGGGGAGTCGGAAGAACATTCTTTCATAAAAATGAGTTGTTAAAAGGGAGAAGGGTAATAATACTGAAAAGTTACAAGACTTTAATAAACGCTATTGCATTTGCAAGCTTTTTCCTTTTCTCACAAATATTTGTTGTATTTCTTTTATGGCGAAGTAAATTATGTTTACGTGTCTTTTTCAATTTCATCCATATGGAGGGAGAAATGAGTAGCAAAAAGATGTTGCAGTTAGCCACCCTGCTGGTGCTTGTTGTGGGTGTGGGTCTGACGGGCTGCAGCAAGAAGTCCACTAGTACAGCGGCCTCTGAGGGCGCTGGTCCGTCTGAATCTTTGGAATCCCAAGATAATGGTATCCTGGAAGGACGTACTTCCGGACCCATGGTTCCTGTTTATTTCGCCTATGACAGTTCCGCTGTTGAAGGGGAGCAGGTTCAGCGTATCACTACTGATGCAGATTTTATGAAAAAAAATCCTGGGTTGAAAATTCGTATCGAGGGTAACTGTGACCCCCGTGGTACGAAAGAGTACAACTTGGCTCTGGGTGAGCGTCGTGCACAGAGTGCCAAGAAGTATTTGATCAGTCTGGGTGTGCATTCCAGCCAGTTGAGCACCGTCAGTTTCGGCAAGGAGAAATTACTCCTGTTCGGAAACGATGAGGTTTCTTGGGCTCAGGATCGTCGTGATGACTTTGTCATTGTGAAATAACTGGTGATGATCTTTTTTTGAAACCGGGTGAAGGTCCCTGTACCTGCACCCGGTTTTGTGTTTTTATTTTTCCTGTTTTCTTTCGTAAGTAAAGCAGGTTACACAATTCTTCAACGTGCGTGTAGGAGGAGTTATGGTGAAAAATATAGTGCGTGTTCTGGGTTGTCTGGTTATTGCCGCCGCCTTTTGTCTGCAACCACATGTGAGTCAGGCTGCGGATGTGAAAATCGGCGTTATTGATGTCAATAAAGTGTTGACCGATTCTACCGCCGGGAAGAGAGTGGAATCTACCCTGAAGAGCAAGGCCAGTACCCTGAATGCTTCCCTGAAATTGGACGAAAATGCGTTAAACCAGATGCAGGAGGAAGCACAGAAAAAAAGTTCCGCCTGGAATGCTGATACGAAACGTACTAAGGCCGCCGCTTTTGAAAAGAAACGTGCCGAGTTCTTCCAGAAACAGAAGGATGCCAGTACGCAGATGCAGAAATTGCGGGAACAGCAGGTTGGTCCTATTATGAAAAAACTGCAGGAAATCGTTGGTAAAATTGGTTCCGATGGTGCCTATTCTGTAATTTTGCCACAGGGTGCAGTCATCTATACGGCTAATTCCGTTGATCTTACCGATCAGGTTATTTCCAAGCTCAACAGTGCAATGAAGTAAGTCCCGTTGCGGTTGTGCTGATGTCTATTGAATCGTATCGTTCAGCTATAACTCGTTTTTCTTCGGCCAAGGTCCTGGTGATCGGTGATATTATCATCGATCACTTTCTTTGGGGCTCGGCCACCCGCATTTCCCCTGAAGCCCCTGTTCCCGTTGTTAATGTGAAACGAGAGGAGAGTATGCTCGGGGGAAGTGCCAATGTCCTGCGCAATATTCTTTCGCTGGGAGGCCAGGCAGTCCTGGGAGGTGTTATTGGCAATGACCTCATGGGACAGAAGGTACAGGAGCTGATGCATGAGCTTGGTGCTTCTACCGCTGGGTTGGTTATTGGTAGACGTCCCACCACGGTGAAAACTCGGGTCGTGGCTCAGGGCCAGCAGATCGTGCGTGTGGATCGGGATGGGCCACCGCCGTTTTCACGGAAGACCCTGGAAAAACTGCTTGCCATT
>DAIODL010000021.1:1328-15237 GCA_036746815.1 Desulfobulbus sp. | reverse complement strand
GTTTCTTCCTGCATTGGTCTTGCTGAGTTTCTCAATTAATGCATTCAATGCTCGCTGGTTGACTTCTGTGCTTTGTCCTGCTACTGCCTTGTGTATGCGAGGCCGTATATCCAGGAAGATTTGCAGATAATAAAAGCTTTCCCTTTGGCCTTACCAGATCTTTACTTTTTCCGACATAACGGCGGTGTTTCTGGTTGTACTCCTGGGCAACATTTCGGCATGAAGCTCTTTTATAAGTGGTGGAAAAAAGCCTGCGATAATCTTGGGATTTCTGACGTCGATTTGTACGGTGGAACCCGCCATTCATCCGCCATCGGCCTGCGTGATTTTGCCACACCTGAGCAGATCCGGCGGGCAACAATGCATTCAACGAATAAAGCCTTTGAGCGTTACTTCCAAGTTTCCAAGGAAGAGCTTCAAAGGCTTTACGAAGCGACTCAACACCGCGATACCGGTGTGATACCAAAAGGTGTTGAGTCGTATAAGGTAAACAGTTGATTAGCCTGCTTGTTTACTGGTCGGAACGAGAGGATTTGAACCTCCGGCCCCCTGAACCCCATTCAGGTGCGCTACCAGGCTGCGCTACGTTCCGTAAAATGTGGTGGTCTATTTAGCATCGAAGGGAATAGACTGTCAACTGCTTTTCCCCTCTGAATCCTTCTGGATTCCAATATACTCAAGAATGTTCCTGAGTTCCTGCTTGATCTGCTGCAACATGTGGGTGTCAGCAGGTCGTTTCTCCTCTTCGCAGACCGTTTGCGCAACTAGCGTATCAAACGGCATCTGCTTGAGATATTTTTTTGCACCAGCCAGTGTGTAGCCCTGCTGATGCAGTAACATCTTAATCACCAGCAGAAACTGTACATCTTTGCGGCGGTAAAGCCTCTGCTTTGATTTACCACGGAAAGGGCGAATCAGGGCAAACTCTGATTCCCAGTACCGCAGGACATGCGGTTCCACGCCGACCAGATCGCTTACTTCACCAATGCGAAAGTAAACTTTATCAGGTATGTGCGGAAAATCAGCCTCCATGGATATCAGATCACCTCATGTCCCTCTGCAGGCACCGGGGAACCGCTTTCCTTCCATGTATCCCTCAATTACTACATGAGGGCGCCTTTATCATGCACCGTGATTGAGCCGTTCCCGCAACCGTTTGCTCGGGCGAAAAGAAATCATCTGCCGTTTGGTGATGGTCATAGACTCACCAGTGCGGGGATTGCGCCCACGACGCGGAGATTTATCACGGACGGTCAGCGTGCCGAACTGCACCAGTTTGATCGACTCACCATCCACCATGGTTTTTTTCATGATAGCGAAGACCGTATCAACAATTTCAGCCGCGTTACGCTGTGACACACCCAATTTTTCGTTAACGGAAATAGCTAATTCCTTACGAGTGACATTCTTCTTCATTCTTCGGATCCTTCTCGATAATGGGCATTATACTCTGCCATTAATAAGTTCACCATCTTGTGATGCAACTTGTCAACCGTCTGATCATCAAGTGTGGCTGTAGCTGAACGGTAGGTAACGGAAACGGCTACACTTTTCTTTCCGGCACCAATAGATTTACCGCGATACACATCAAATATTTCAGCCGATTCCAAATATTTCTGTGAATGACGGCGAATGGCGTCCAACAGGTCGCCTGCGGGCACACTGTCGGGCACCACCAGGCTGATATCCCGCTTGATAGACGGATATTTAGGTAACGCATGGAACTGTTTAGCGCTTCTGGTCAAGTGCAGCAGCTTATCAAGGTCAATCTCTACATAATAAACCGGCTGCTTCAGACCAAAACTTTTCAACGTCTCAGGATGCACCGCGCCCAGAGAACCAACGTTCGTTTTCTGAGGAGTGATCCGTACCGCCTGCTGTGGATCGCAATAGGGCGGCAAGGTCTCTGGCTGGCAAGTAAACATGGTCCCCGGCTCGCCCTCCTCAACGCGAAGCGTGGTCAGCAGATTGGCAACCAGACCCTTGACGTCGTAAAAGTCGGAAGTCTCACCTGAGAAATACAGAGGCTCTGCCTGCGGGTAACGCTGGCCGCTGATAACAGCGCTCAAGAACATACGTTCCGTGGGCTGCACGCCCTCACGCTCCTGCAGAAAGATCTTACCAACCTCGAAAAGGCGGATATCCGGCTGTTGGAAGTTGATATTGCGACGCACATTCTCCAGCAGCCCCGGCAGCAGCATGGAGCGCATTACGCCCTGCTCATCGGTCAGCGGGTTCAAGAGTTTGGTTTGTTTACGTCTGACATCATCTGCGGATAAACGGCAGTAGTCCGAATGCGCGGCACTGACAAAGCTGTAGTTGATGGCTTCGAAAAAGCCCTGCGCGGTCAGGCAGGATGCGACTTCGTGACGCAGAGTACGCAATGGGTCATGTGCCGGTGAATCCATACGGATAAAGGGCAGCAACACAGGAATTTCGTTGTATCCAACCAGACGCGCCACTTCTTCCACCAGATCAATTTCCCGCTCAATATCGATGCGGAAACTGGGCACTATCACTTCAAGCGCATCCGCGTCCAGCGGGCTTGAATGCAGCTCAATGCTTTCCAACACCTCTGCAATACGTGCCTGGCTCAATTCCATGCCCAGCAGGGTGCAGACCCGTTTGGTCCGCAACTGCACGTGCAGAAAATCTTTTTTGCCTGGATAGAGATCAATGCCATCGGGCTCGGCCTGGCCACCTGCAAATTCGACAATGAGATTGACGGCCCGTTCCAGCGCCTTATCCGCCAGATCAGGATCTACACCGCGCTCAAAACGGTAAGAGGACTCGGAAGGAATGCCTAGCTTGCGGGCGGTCTTGCGGATGGAAACCGGGTTAAAGCAGGCGGATTCCAAAAGGATGGTTGAGGAAGTTTCTGTAATCTCGCTTTCCAGCCCGCCCATGACACCGGCCATGGCTACAGGCTGCTTGCCGTCGCAGATGAGGAGCATCTCGTCATCAAGCTGCCGTTTGTTGCCATCAAGGGTGTTCATCTCTGTCTCATGCGCGCGGCGACGACGCACCACAATTTTCTTGTCAGCAAGAGTAGTGAAATCAAAGGCGTGCATGGGCTGGCCACATTCCAGCATCACATAGTTGGTGATATCAACAATGTTATTGATCGGTCGCATACCCACGGCGTACAACCGCTGCTGCATCCATTTGGGGGATGGACCAATTTTAACGCCGGTCACTTTGCGGGCTGCGTAGCGCACACAAAGCTCAGGATCTTCAATGGTTACCGAATAATCAAGCCCCTGACCCGTCAGTTTGGTCACACTCGGGACCACGGGTTTAATCGGGCCGCCGGCAAAACTGGCCACCTCGCGGGCGATACCGCGCACACTGGCGCAGTCAGGACGGTTCGGGGTAAGATCAACCTCAATAACCGTATCGCGCATGGTCAGCGCATCCAGAAGCGGCATCCCCGGAACCAGTGACTCTTCAAGCTCCATGATGCCACTGTGATCATTGCTGAGCCCCAGCTCCCGCGCGGAACAGAGCATGCCTGCGGAAGCAACACCGCGCATTTTGGCTTTTTTGATCTTGGTGCCATCGGGCATCTTGATGCCCACACTGGCCAGTGCCGTCACCATGCCCGCATGGACATTGGGCGCACCGCACACTATCTGCAACTGCTCCTTGCCGTTATCCACCACACAGACATGCAGTTTGTCAGCATCGGGATGTTTACTGACCTCGAGCACACGCGCCGTGATAATCGGTTTCAGGTCGGCAAACAACTCCTCCACGCTATCGACCTCCAGGCCAAGCATGGTCAGGTGATCAGCGATCTGGGCCGCACTCAGGCCCTGTGTGCCGACAAAATCATTGAGCCAACTGAGAGTAAATTTCATACCGATCTATCCCACCGCAACAAATTCGTATTAATGCCGATAAACTCCAGACAGATTCCAGGAAACGCAATGCCTGACGCAAAAACAGAAAAACCACACCGGACGATGCTGCACACCGGGGTGGTCTCCTGGACGTTTCAAAGCGCATCCCGGCAACGCTGTGTCACCACGAAAAAACGTCTTAAAACTGCGAAAGAAACCGAAGATCGTTTTCGTAATAGAGACGGATGTCGTCAATGCCATACTTGAGCATGGCAATGCGCTCAACGCCGAGTCCAAAGGCGAAACCGGAATAAAGATCCGGGTCATAACCGACCATTTTAAACACTTCCGGATCAATCAAACCAGAACCAAGAATTTCCAACCAGCCTGTCCGCTTACATACCCGGCAGCCGCTACCGCCACAGATCACGCAGGCAATATCCACCTCGGCGCTGGGTTCGGTAAACGGAAAAAAACTGGGGCGGAAACGCAACGGCAACTCCCGCTCAAACATCTTGTGCGTAAAGGCGGTCAACACACCTTTCAGATCGGCAAAGGAGATGTTCTTATCCACCAGACACCCTTCCACCTGATGAAACATGGGGGTGTGGGTGATGTCGGAATCGCAGCGATACACCTTGCCAGGGGCAATGTACCTGAGCGGCGGCTTATGCTTTTCCATGATCCTCGCCTGCATGGGCGAGGTGTGGGTGCGCAGCAGAATGGAATCCGACACATAAAAGGTGTCGTGCATGTCCCGGGCTGGATGATGGGGCGGGATGTTCAGCGCTTCGAAGTTGTAATAGTCGGTCTCAACATCCGGACCTTCGGCAACGGCAAAGCCGAGTTCTTCAAAAATCGAGCAGATTTCATCCATCACCTGGGTGACAGGGTGCAACTTGCCAAAGGAAAGATACCGGCCCGGCAGACTGTAGTCCGTGGCGCCAGGTTCACTTGCAGCAGCACCACCCAGTTGGCCTTTGATTTCCTCAAACCGCTGTTCCACAACCTGTTTGATGTCATTAGCCAGTTGGCCCAGACGCGGACGGTCCTCCGCCGCAACTGACTTCAACTGCCGGAGCACCCCTGTCAAAAGGCCGCCTTTGCGGCCCAGGAATTGAATGCGGAAGGCCTCCAGATCGGCGGCACTGGCAATCTTTTCCAGGGCCTCTTCGGCTCTATGTTTGAGCTTGAGCAGCTCGTCTTCCATGGAAATAATCCTGAATATTAGGAAGCCAGGCCAGCAGCCTTCACAACAGCGGTGAACGCATTGGGATCGACAATGGCCAGGTTGGAAAGCACCTTGCGGTCGAGCTCAATATCGTTCTTGCTCAGGCCATGGATCAGGGTGCTGTAGTTAACGCCATTTGCTTTGGCGGCAGCGCTCAGACGATTAATCCACAGAGAGCGGAACTCCCGTTTTTTGGTCCGGCGGTCGCGATAGGCGTAGCACAATGCACGATCAACAGCTTCGGCAGCGGTTTTAAACAAACGATGCTTACCGCCACGATAGCCCTTGGCCAGGGTCAACACTTTATTTCTTCTGCGGCGTGCTTTAAAACCGCGAGTTACACGAGGCATTTTATTCTCCGTTCAAGCTAAACTATTAAGATACCGCCTGCGTCCCAGCGCATGCGAACCATCAACGGGTCTACCCGTTCAAACGGCGCGTTACAGATACGGCAGCATTCTCCGCACTGACTTGGCATCAACACCGGCAACCAGCGTTGCCTTGCGCAGACCGCGTTTCCGTTTGGTGGATTTTTTGGTGAGGATATGCGAGGAATAGGCTTTATTCCGGCGAATCCGACCGGAGCCAGTCGCTCTGAACCGTTTCGCGGCTCCTCTACAGGTTTTCATTTTCGGCATGATAGGACACTCCTTGCAATACGGCCAGCCACAAACAGGCCGGCAACTTGGTGGTTATAGCCAAATAGAACTTCAGACCTTCGGTCCAACAAACATCACGAGTTGCCGCCCTTCCATCTTCGGCTCCTGAAGAATCGTGCATTCTTCACGCAGCGTATCAGCAATCTTGTTCAGGGAATCCAGACCAATAGTCTGTGCGTAGACAATTTCGCGGCCACGGAAACGCATAGTGATTTTTACCTTGTTCTTTTCCGCGAGGAATTCCTTGATCTTGCGGATCTTGAAATTGAGATCATGTTCTTCCGTTTTCGGGCGGAACTTGATCTCACGGGTTTCAATCACCGTCTGTTTCTTCTTTGCTTCCTGCTGTTTCTTCTTCAGCTCGTAGCGGAACTTATCGAAGTTCATCACCCGGCATACCGGGGGATCCGCTTTATCGGAAACCTCAACAAGGTCAAGTCCCTGTTCATGCGCAATGTGCATGGCTTCCGCAACGCTGACGACACCACGCTGGGATCCGTCGGCATCAATGAGTCTGATTTCCTTGTAATCAATGTCCTCATTGATTTTAATTTTCAAATCCTGCCGCGTGGTAGGTTTTCTAGGGCCTCGTTTTTTGATGTTCGTTCCTCCAGTGTAATTATCGGGACTCAGACACCACGCCGATTGCACTCGTTGACAACGAGATCAACGAAAGCGTCCGGAGTCATGGCTGGCAAATTCGTACCGTCCTGTTTTCTGATGGTAATGGTGCCCTCTTCCTTCTCACGCTCACCCACGATGAGCATGTACGGCACCTTCATCAGCTGCGCTTCACGAATCTTATAATTGAGCTTTTCATTGCGCAGATCCTTTTCGACCCGCACACCCAGCGAACGCAACTTGGCGAAAACCTGCTCGCAATAAGCGGCCTGGTCATCGGTGATGTTAAGGATACGTGCCTGCTCAGGCGCAAGCCACAGCGGGAAAGCGCCCGCATAATGCTCAATCAACACACCGATGAACCGTTCCAGCGAACCCATCAGGGCACGGTGAATCATAATCGGCTGATGTTCAGCGCCGTCCTCGCCGGTGTAGCTCATCTGGAACCGCTCAGGCAGATTGAAGTCCACCTGAATGGTGGAACACTGCCAGGAACGACCCAGCCGGTCCTTGATCTTGATATCGATCTTGGGCCCGTAAAAGACGCCCTCACCCGGGTCAATCTGGTACGCAAGCCCCCTCTTCTCGAGTGCCTGACGCAGTGCCTGGGTGGCCAGCTGCCAGTTCTCATCAGAGCCGACGTATTTCTCAGGCCGGGTGGACAGATACACATCGTACTGGTCAAACCCGAAGGTCTTGAGAATATGCAGGTTCAGGTCGATAATATTGAAGATCTCGTCCTCGAGCTGACTCGGCAGACAGAAAATATGGGCATCATCCTGCGTAAATCCACGCACCCGCATCAAACCGTGCAGCGCACCGGTGCGCTCGTAGCGATACACTGTGCCCAGTTCGCACCAGCGGATGGGGAATTCCCGGTAGCTGTGCTTGTCCGCCTTGTACACGCCGATATGGAACGGACAGTTCATAGGCTTGAGCTGATAAAGCACATCGTCGATTTTCATGGGAGCATACATATTCTCGCTATAAAAATCGAGGTGTCCGGAGGTCTTCCACAGATCCTGGCGGGCAATGTGCGGGGTGTAAAGCAGCTGATAGCCGTTTTTGTAGTGCTCGTCCTTCCAGTAATCCTCAAGCAATCTACGCAGCAATGCACCGCGAGGTTGCCACAGGATCAGGCCAGGCCCGATTTCATCCTGAATGGTGAACAGCTGCAGCTGTTTACCCAGCTTGCGGTGATCACGTTTGCGGGCCTCTTCCAGCCAGTCGAGATACTGCTTCAGCTCTTTTTTGTCGCCAAAGGCGGTCCCGTAAATACGGGTGAGCATAGGGCGTTTTTCATCGCCGCGCCAGTAGGAACCAGCAACACGCAACAGCTTGAAGACTTTGATCCAGGAGGTATCAGGAACATGCGGCCCGCGGCACAGATCAACGAAATTGCCGTGGGTGTAGAGACTCACGGTGGGCACATCCAGATCGCGCAGCAGCTCGACTTTGTACGTCTCACCCAGCTTCTCGAAGAACTGGATAGCTTCTTCGCGGCTGATCTCTTTGCGCTCATACGGAATGGCCGCTTCGGAAAGCTCGGTCATTTTGGCTTCAATAGCGGAAAAATCTTCCGGAGTGAATGCCTTGTCCCGATCGAAATCGTAGTAAAAGCCATCCTCGATAGCCGGACCAATAGCGACCTTGACCTTGTCGCCATAGATATCCTTCACCGCCATGGCCATAAGATGCGCCGTGGAATGACGAAGGATTTCCAAACCTTCCGTGGACTGCATGGATACAGGCTCGATAACAGCATCCGCCGTCAAGGGAGTCGACAGGTCCACTAACCGGCCATCTACTTTAACCGCTACAGTTTGCTTGCGCTGTTTGCCGGAGACCAACTCTTTCAGCGCTGCTGCAACAGTCATCCCCTGCGAAAATATCTTACTTTCACCGCCTTGGACGGATACCTGAATTTCTGCCATCGTGCCTGTAAAAAGGAAAGGCTAACGAGCAGAAAACTCTGCATCCTAGCCTTTCGAAAATTGGTAGGCGCGGACGGGGTCGAACCGACGACATCTACCACGTCAAGGTAGCGCTCTCCCACTGAGCTACGCGCCTACATATATTCATAAATGGACTTTGAAATGGTCTCTATACAACACCCTGCTGAAGACCGCAAGTCAAATACCAGCAAACCACGGTACAGTCAAGCAATTTTGTTCATAATAGGAGCAATCAGGACCACTGCAGCTGGTCCATGTTATTATTTTGATACTGACGAAAAATTTTGTCATTTTTTTTGCCGCAGCTGATACTCGCACCTCACTCCCCAGATGTCTCATCCCGGCGTCTGCCCGCATAGTTGTACCGCTGCGATAAAAACATATTTAATCCATACAACATCCTGTAATATATACAATGTGGGTATGCAGGACCGCCGGTGAATGCGCACGTGCGCTCCATACCCACATTCCTGCATATAACTTCTGCATTTTCTGTTATTTATAAACTCTTAAAAAACCGCATCAGGGACAAGCAGAGCCCTTTTATCCGCCACGAGTGCATGTATGCTGAAATCGTTTCTTTTTTTTCTGTTCGCAGTCCTGCTCATCTTTGGAGTAGGAGCTGGTTTTGTTTTTCTTCGCATCTTTTGGGGATTTGATACAACCCTGGCGGTGGGTATCGCCTTTGCTGCCATTCTGCTGATCGGTCTTTTGATACAGATACGTTTGCTGCGCCAGCGTGTCATCCGCCTTGAAGCTTCGCACCTGGCTCTGTTGCGGGCACAGCAAAGGGCTGCCGGTGTTCAGGCGGCCAGACCCGACATGGAGGATGGCACGTGCACCGGAACCGAGTCTCCGCACGCGCAACAGGCCGAACCCACACACCCCGCATCCCTGCCCCTTGACCTGGAACCAACCCTGCAGGAAACTGAGCAACCGGTCCAACCAGCACCCGTCTTCACTCAGTCGCAGATGCCGCAGGAACCCATATTTTCAACGGAACAACGTCCAGGCTTCCCCTCGCAGGTACAGGAGAGCCAGTTGTTTGCCCGCGTAAAACATTTTTTCACGGCCGGCAATGTGGTGCTTAAAATTGGGCTTGTCGTCCTCTTCTTTGGTGTAGCTTTCCTGCTGAAGTATGCAGAACAACGCAACATGCTGCCCATTGAGGTGCGCTTGATCGGGGCTGCTTTGGGCGGGCTGGCACTGCTGCTGGTGGGCTGGCGTCTGCGCCACCGTCAGCCGCTCTATGGCCTGAGCCTGGAAGGCGGCGGCATGGGGGTGCTTTATCTGGTGGTCTTTGCCTCGGCGAAATTTTACTCTTTTCTGCCGATGCCCCTGGCGCTGGGTATCATGGTCGGTCTTGTCGCCTTTTCCGGGCTGCTCGCCATTCTTCAGGATGCCCGAGGGCTTGCCTTCTCCGGTGCTGTCGGCGGTTTTCTGGCGCCGATTCTCCTTTCCACCGGCACGGGCAACCATGTGACGCTCTTCAGCTACTATGCCCTGCTCAACTGCGGTATTCTGGGCATTGCCTGGTTCAAGGCCTGGCGCGAACTCAACCTCCTGGGATTTTTCTTCACCTTCAGCGTGATGGCTCTCTGGGGAAGCAGGGCCTATACGCCGGCCTTCTTCAATACTACGGAACCGTTTCTGATCGGCTTTTTCCTGATGTACTGCCTGATTTCCGTGCTCTTCGCCACACGCCAGCCGCTTCAACTGCGGGGCTTCATTGATGGCCCTCTGGTTTTTGGACTACCCATGGTCGCCAGCGCATTGCAGGCCGGCATGGTATATAACCGCCCTTATGGCATGGCTCTAAGCGCCCTGGGGCTGGGTATGTGGTATATTGGTCTGGCGCGGCTCATGTGGAACCGTTTCCAGGAGACCATGCACCTGCTCACCGAGGTGTTTCTGGCGCTGGGCGTGGTGTTCACCAGCCTGGCCATTCCCCTGGCGGTTGATCCGCAGTGGACCACTGCCGCCTGGGCGCTTGAGGGTGCTGCCATGGTATGGGTGGGTGTCCGCCAGAACCGGGCGGCGGCCCGTCTGTTTGGTATCCTGCTGCAACTGGGCGCGGCGCTGGCGGTCTTTGCCCCTGATGGCAACCCTGTCCACGACATCCTTCGCCGAGCCACCCACACCTGCTGATTTTGCTTACGGCTCGCCGCTGCCCGTCACCGATGACACCGGCCTCTATATCATTGAACTGCCGTTTTTCGTATATCAGCACCTGCAACAAAACAATCTGGGCGATCTCCAGGTGTTTAACGGTGAAGGCCAGCCGGTACCGCAGGCTATAATGCATCATAAAATCCCCAGTACGCCGGTACGGCAGGAGGTCCCTTTTTTCCGGCTGACCCTTGCGGGTAAACCGCTCAATCAGGATCTCTCCATCCAGGTACGCCGTGACACCAACGGCTCGCTGGTGATGCTTAATGCCCCCGCGCAAAACACTGCCCTGCAGGAGTCACAGCAAAACGCTTATCTTCTCGATATCAGTAGCATTTCCCCAGCTCCCACAACCCTGGAGCTGCGCTGGCGGGTCAGTCCGGAAGCGCCCATTACCACCATCAGCCTGGTGGAAAGCAGTGATCTCGCGCACTGGCGAGCGCTGCACGACAAAGTGGTGCTGGCGGATCTCACCTACAACGGTGCCAAGGTAAACCAGCGGACCATCACCCTGCCTGCCGGGGCTGCCCCCTACCTGCGTATCGACTGCCTGGACTGCACACAGCCGCTTGAACTGACTAGTGTTGATGCTGTCACGGGTTCGGTGCCAGGCAAAGACCAATGGCACTGGCAGCCACTGAAGAACCCTACCGTGACCAATGAAAACGGGCAATGGGTACTCACCTACAAGACGCCTGCAAAAATGCGGGTAACTGGACTTGATGTGGCCTTTCCCGTGCCTAATTCTCTGGCACGGATTACTATTGAGTCAAAACAAGATGGAGATGTCCCCTGGTACGAGGTGGCGCTGGGCGATTTTTACCGGCTCGATCTTTCGGGCACGCGGCTGGATAGCTCCTTTCTGCAATGCCGCCCCACCACAGATAACTGGTGGCGCATCCGCCTGCCTGCCAACGGCTCCACCTTTGCCAATGCGCAGCAGTTGCCGGCCCTGGTCCTGGGCTGGCAGCCGGACAACCTCTGTTTTCTCGGCCGTGGCAAAGGGCCGTACACCCTCGCCTTTGGCAGCATGCGCGCGGACCAGTCGTCATCCACACAGGACGCCCTCGTCCAGAGCGCCATTAAACAGGCAGGTGACAAGGTAAAAATCAACCATATCACACCAGGCCCGATGACCACCCTGGGCGGCCTGCAGGCACTGACACCGCCGCCACAGCCCCGGAACTGGTCACGCATCATTTTGTGGATTATATTGGTGGCGGGCGTTGGATTGCTGGGCCTGATGGCGCGCTCGGTCTACCGGGAAATGGGACAGGGGAAAAAGTAACCACGGGAAGAAACAAAGGTTCGCTCTCCAGTACCACAAAAGAGCGAAAAAGAGCTTGCGCAACACAGGCGATCTGCCTTACAGAATAAGTATCTTGTACCCTTTACAATTTCAGGAGGAAAACGTATGCAGGATCGTCGAGATTTTCTGAAAACAACTGCCCTTGCCACCTCGCTAGTGGCAGTAGGATCTGTCTCCCAGGCTCTAGGCGAGGAAACCGCACCGACCGCGCCTTCCTATAAAAATATTGTCTACACCAAGGAACAGCCGGGTAAATGGGCGGCCAAGGCCCCCATCCACGCACCGGAAATCACGGTGAACGGCGCCAAGGTGACGGTGGTAACCAAGCACCCCATGTCGGCTGAGCATTACATTGTGCGCCACACCCTGGTTCTGGCCGACGGCACCCCGGTGGGTGGCAAAACCTTTACTCCCACGGACAAACCCGAATCCACCTATGATCTGCCCGCGGGCTACAAGGGCAAGCTCTATGCCACCAGTTTCTGCAACCTGCACGACTTCTGGCTGAGCGTTGCCGACGTCTGATCTTTTGTAAAAAACCCTGTGACCGAGGTGCCCTGGTGGTGCCTCGGTTTTTTTTTATTCCCTCTGCGTCTGCCAGGAAATTATGTATCTGCTCGGTGTGATTGCCGCCATCTGTTCAGCCCTGTGTATGGGCACGATCGGTGTTTTCTCCAAAAAAACCGGGCTGGGCGCGGAGGTTATCACCTTCTTCCGCCTGGGACTGGGCGCTTTTTTTCTGTTGATAATGCTGGCCGCACGTGGACAGGTCCGCCAACTGCGCGGCTGGCCTTCCTGGCCGGTTCTTATCAACGGGACCATGTTGGCTGGATTCATCATTTTTTATGTCCAGGCCATGAACTACACCACCATGGCTAATGCCATCATGCTCATCTATCTCGCCCCGCCCATGGCCGCGGTGTATGCCCATTTTTTTCTGGGGGAGCGCCTCAACCTGTTCAGCGTACTCTGCATTGCGCTGGCCCTGTTCGGTTTCGCGTTGATGATGGAGCTGCATATTGATTTAGCAGGGGGAGGTAATCAGCTCAAAGGTATTGGCCTGGGACTGTTAGCGGCCTTTTGTTACGCCACCTTTATTCTTATCAACCGCATTATCGACCCGAAAATTCCGGTTACAGCCCGCACCTTTTACCAGCTCCTCACCGGGGCGCTGGTTATGCTGCCGCTCTGCATCATCAGTCACCCGGCTCTACCGCCAAGGCTCTGGCCCTGGCTGGCAGCCATCGGTCTTATTCCAGGTTTTCTGGGCATCTTCTGCGCGGTGGTTGCCTTAAGCCGCCTGCCCGCCGCACTCTTTGGCACCCTGGCCTATTTTGAACCCGTGGCCGTGGTTATCTTCGGCTGGACTCTGTTTGCGGAAAAACTCTCCTTTATGCAGATGAGCGGCTGCCTGCTCATCATGGTAAGCGGCATCGGCATGATCTTCTGCAGACCGGCTGCCAACGATGCTTGACCGGGAAAAGCAGATAATGGGAAATAAGAGAACCAATGCTGCTGTTCATTGAGGACTATTCCTTATAAAGAATATTTAACTCGTTTTAATAATACGTATCGTTAGGTGCTATGCACCCATTAGCGAAACGACACCACAGCTTGCCACGAGCCAAATGCAAAGCAGACTAAACTCAACGCCACGAAGAACATACTCGTATATAGCGGCCTAGTGTGAGTGAGCTTTCCATTGGCGCGATTTGTGCTTTCATTGAGTAACTGAAGCTGGGTGAGATACGCAAACAGCATCGCGACACCGCAAGTAACCAGTCCAGCTAGGAATGCACCCATTGCGCAGCGCATATCGGGAGCGACACCACCTGTCCCAGCTACGTTTCCAAGATAAGCGAGAAGTGCAACTGCTGCGCCTCCGTTTGCCAATGCGCAAAATTTAAAGCCTTCGACTGACAGCGTGATGAGTGACTTGTAGGTCTCGATAAGGTGCTGGTTCTCAGACATTTTTATGTCACCTACCGCCCAGGTTAATGGAACGTAGCCCATCCGCTGGACGGTTTTCATCCGGACACTTGCTCTTTTAGGAATTCTTCTATGTGTTCTATGCTTCTCGCACTTTTATTTTGGGGGCAGTTCATACCAAAAATCAGCCAGGT
>DAIODL010000021.1:0-1228 GCA_036746815.1 Desulfobulbus sp. | reverse complement strand
CTATGCTTCTCGCACTTTTATTTTGGGGGCAGTTCATACCAAAAATCAGCCAGGTATCCTTGTGGATCGACCGTGAAGAGTTGCCTGACCACTTCTGGTTTCCCATTCCTGCACCTCCATTCGTACACCGTCGCCCTTCCAGTCACGGCAGCGGGGATGCTTTCCGCTGAGAGATTCGTCTTACAAAAGTCTTCCATAGCAGGAGTTGGTGCTTGAGACGTGTCGGCTTTCTCCAGGCAAGGGAGATTGGCTCCAAAATGGCAAACCCACACGCTGTTATCCATACACCGCCAAACGGCATTCTGCTGAAACTCCGGAGGCGCATCAGCCGATATAATTCCTTGCTTAACCATGCCTTGAATAATAGGTTCCGGCATCTTGGGCCCAGTGTATCGCGCATCTGGTGTGTCAACCGTTCTCACAGTCGCACAATAGGTAAAAGGGTCGCTATATGACGATTGCCCCCCGGCGGTTGGGCTGGCAATCTGACCGGGCGATGTTTGTGTGGAAGTAAGCTGTGGCATCGTTGGAGAGACGCAGCTAGCCAGCAATGCCGCAATGCAAAAGACTAACGCCGACTTGAGAGAACGAGATATTGTATAAAACATAGCAATCATCCAGTATTGATTACAGATCCAAGTTGAAGTCGCTCAACGCCCGACGGATGAACCGCGCATCCGAACCATGCACTTGTTGTCAGATCTTCATCTTCTTCAGCTGATCGGCGAACACGACCTGGAACTGCTGGGCTGTGTCCATGAGCCACTGGAAACTCGCCTCCCAATTCACATTGTCGGCCACATCGATCGTGTGGACAGTCCGAATGCGGCTTGCCTTCTTTCCTTCAAGCTCCATCCACTCCAACTCATACGGCAACTTCGATTCGATGGGTTCCTTCTTCTCGCGTAGTGCCTTGAACAGCGGCTTTGAGTCAGGGATGTAGAACTCGCACCGAATCTGCTCGTTGTCGGCATCGACGACGAGTGAAAGATGGCATTTTGACTTGCCAATGCTGATGTCGTACCAGTGCTGGGGCGACGCCTTTCGCAGCCGCAGCGTTGATCCGTGCGCCGAGGCGTATTCCTGAAACTGGGTCCAGAACTCAAGCTGCATAAGGCGGCGGTCGGAAAGGTCTGCCTGTGATGTTGATTTCTTGACGGCTTTTGCCCAATCGTTCGGCTGGGAGACGACGTGGAACTTGGGGGCGTACGGGGAGTCTCCGATTTGC
>DAIODL010000020.1:0-15665 GCA_036746815.1 Desulfobulbus sp. | reverse complement strand
GGTTGAGGGAATGAAATCACGGCTTGGATCCTCGGCACAGATACGGGCCTCAATGGCCCAGCCATTGACATGGATGCCGGACTGGTCAAAGGGCAGGGATTCACCACTGGCAATGCGGATCTGCCATTCCACCAGATCAAGACCAGTCACCATTTCCGTAACCGGATGCTCAACCTGCAGGCGGGTGTTCATCTCCAGGAAATAGAAATTCTGGTGCTGGTCGAGCACATATTCAACCGTTCCGGCGTTGTAGTATCCGGCGGTGCGGGCCAGATCACAGGCAGCCTTACCCATGCGCGAGCGCAGCTCCGGAGAAACCGCGCAGGACGGTGATTCTTCGATAACTTTCTGGTAACGGCGCTGGATGGAGCATTCACGCTCACCCAGGTGCACCACGTTGCCGTGGGTGTCGGCCAGGACCTGAATTTCAATATGGCGGGGCTGCTCAATGAACCGTTCCACAAAGACCCGGGTGTCGTTGAACGCCTTCTGGGTTTCCTTGCGGCTGGCTGCCAGGGCATCTTTCATTTCTTCGGGTTTACGCACGATGCGCATGCCCTTGCCGCCGCCGCCGGCAGCGGGTTTAAGCAGGATTGGGTAGCCGATTTCCGCGGCAATGGCGATGGCCTCCTTTTCGTCCTTGATGGCTTCGATGTGGCCGGGAATAACCGGAACACCTGCATTCTTGGCCAGTTCCTTGGAGGTGATCTTGTCCCCCATGACATCAATGGCTTCCACCGGCGGTCCGATGAGCACCAGGCCTGCATCCTTGATGGCCTGGGCGAAGTCAGCCTTTTCCGAGAGGAAACCGTAGCCGGGATGAATGGCTTCTGCTCCCGTCTGCAGGGCTGCATCAATGATTTTTTTGATATCAAGATAGGATTTCTGCGACGGCGACTCACCGATGTGCACGGCCTCGTCGGCCAGCTGCCGGTGCAGGCTGCGGCTGTCGGCATCGGAGTAGACCGCAACCGTGTTGATACCCATGCGGTTGCAGGTCCGGATGATGCGAATGGCTATTTCGCCACGATTGGCGATAAGAATTTTATTGAACATTGACCCACCTCTCACAGGGGAATATTTCCGTGTTTGCGATCCGAGTTCCGTACTTTCTTACTGTCGAGCATCTGCAGGGTGCGGATGAGATGCGCGCGGGTATCCCGGGGGAAGATAACGTCGTCAATATAGCCACGTTTGGCTGCCAGGAATGGGTTGGCGAAGGTTTGGCGATACTCTTCCATTTTTTCGTTGAGGAGCACGTCGGGATCCGCGGCAGCGGAGAGCTCCTTGCGGTAGATGACCTCGGCAGCGCCTTTGGGTCCCATAACCGCGATTTCAGCAGTGGGCCAGGCGTAGTTCACATCGCAGTGAATATGCTTGGAGTTCATGACGATGTAGGCACCGCCATAGGCCTTGCGGATGATGACGGAAATACGCGGAACCGTGGCATCGGTGAAGGCATAGAGCAGTTTGGCACCGTGACGGATGATACCGCCATGTTCCTGATCAGGACCGGGCATGAAGCCGGGCACGTCCACCAGGGAGATGAGCGGGATGTTGAAGGCATCGCAGAAACGGACGAAACGTCCCGCCTTGAAGGAGGCGTCATTGTCAAGAACGCCGGCGAGCACGCCCGGCTGATTGGCCACCAGACCAACCGTCTGCCCACCCAGACGGCCGAAACCACAGATGATGTTACGGGCAAAGCCGGCATGCACCTCCATGAACTCCGCGCCATCAAGAATGGAGAAGATAAGCACGTTCATGTCATAGGTCTGGGTGGAGTTGGTCGGTATCAGGTAGTCCAGAGCCGGATCGGTGCGGTCGGGCTCATCACTCAGATCAAGGATGGGCGCATGCAGATTACTGTTGGAGGGCAGGTAGCTGATCAGCCGCCGCACCTCGCGCAGGGCCAAAACATCGTTTGGCACCGTGAAATGCGCCACACCACTTTTGCTGGCATGCGCCTTGGCGCCGCCCAGATCCTCGGCGGTGATGTCCTGATGAGTGACGGTCTTGACCACGCTGGGACCGGTCACGAACATATAGGAAGAATCCTGCACCATGAAGACGAAGTCGGTGATGGAGGGGCTGTACACGGCACCACCGGCGCAGGGGCCCATGATGCAGGAAATCTGCGGGACCACGCCGCTGGCGCGGACATTGCGGTGAAAAATTTCACCGTAGGCGGCAAGCGCGTCCACACCTTCCTGGATACGGGCACCGCCGGAGTCGTTGAGACCGATAATGGGGGCGCCCACCTTGACCGCCAGGTCCATGACCTTGCAGATCTTCTGGGCATGCGCCTCACCCAGCGAACCACCCAGAATGCCGAAGTCCTGGCTGAAGACAAATACCTCGCGGCCATCAATGTTGCCATGTCCGGTGATGACACCGTCACCCAGATACGTCTTGGTGTGTCCAAGATTGGAGCCACGGCTCACTTTGAGGACATCAAATTCCTCAAAGGAACCATCGTCTAACAGGAGATCCAACCGCTCGCGGGCGCTCAGCTTGCCTTTGCGGTGCTGGACCTCCAGTTGATGTTTTCCCCCGGCGGAAACGGATTCCGCGCGTAGCCGTTCCAGCGTTTCCAAGGTTGCCTGGTATTGTGTGTCCATGTGGTTCCATTACCTCGTGGCGGAATCTTACCGAACCTCAGATGAGAGGTCGGGCAGATTCACTTTAGTTGTCAAAGTTGCTTTGGCCTGTTTTCCGGCAGAAAATGCCAGCGGCCAATATTCCCCGGATGGAGTGGCCGTCCCGTTCCAGCTGCGGTACGGTACAATGAACATAGGGCCATCATTGTGCTGCGGGATGTCTAATGATATTGAATCTCTATTTTATAACAAAAAAATATTTCGTCTTCAAAAAATAAGGCTGACAGGAATAATTCCTGTCAGCCTCGTAACCGCGCTGCGTGGAAGATCGCTGGACTCAGCCCATAAGAAAACTCCAGAGGATACCGGCGCAGACCGCGGAGCCGATAACACCCGAAGAATTACAGGCCATGGCATGCATAAGCAGGTAGTTGGTGGGGTCGGCCTTTTGCCCCATCATATGTACTTCCCGGGCGGAGCCGGGGACTGCAGAGACGCCGGCGGCTCCCAGAAGAGGATTGATTTTTTCTTTGAGGAAGAGGTTCATAAACTTGGCAAAAAGCAACCCTGAAGCGGTGGCGATACTGAAGGCGATGGCGCCGAGGGCAAAAATCCCCACGGATTTGGCGTTGAGGAAGACATCTCCCTGGGTGGAGGCCCCGACAGTCAGGCCGACCAGGATGGTGGCGGTGTCAATGATGGCGCTACGGGCGGTTTCGGCCAGACGCTCAACCACGCCGCTTTCCTTCATGATGTTGCCGAAAAAGAAGGGGCCAAGCAACGGAATCGAGGCTGGAGCCAGAAAGGTACAGAGCACCAGTCCCACCACTGGAAAGATGATCAGTTCTCGCCGGGAAACATCCCGCATTTTCGGCATACGGATCTTCATTTCCTTCTTGGTGATCAGCAGTTTCATGATCGGCGGCTGGATAATGGGGATCAGCGCCATATAGGAATAGGCGGCAATGGCCACGGGACCGATGAGATGGGGGGCCAGCTTGGCGGTGAGGAAGATGGAAGTCGGGCCGTCGGCACCGCCGATAATGCCGATGGAGGATGCTTCCGGCGGTGTGAAACCCAGGGCCAGAGCGCTTAAATAGGTAAAGAAGATGCCCATCTGCGCCGCGGCGCCCAGCAGCATGAGTTTGGGGTTGGCCAGGAGGAACTAAAAATCGGTCATGGCGCCCAGCCCCAGAAAAATGATCGACGGATACACGCCGCTGGTGACGCCGAAGTACAGATAGTGAAGCACGCTGTTACTTTCGTAGATACCAATACCAAATCCCTTGAAAAAAGGGATGTTGCCGAGAATGACACCAAAGCCGATGGGCAGGAGCAGCAGCGGTTCGTATTTTTTAGCGATGGCGAGGTAGACGAGCGCAATCCCCACCACGATCATAATCAGGTTCCGGTAATCGGCCATGCCGAAGCCGGTGTTGTGCAGAAACTGTAAAAAAAGATCCATTATGCCATTTCCCCCTTCATGGATATAGGAACAAAGTGATTGTTATGCGTGAGCGCTCTTACATCTGCCATCTCCCAGAGGCTGCAGTTTGCCGGCTATCAGGAGGCTGCGGATGGAGAGGTGGGGATGGGGGAGATGGTATTGTTTGGCCAGTGCGTACAGATCTGCCAGGTTGAATTCCTGGTCCAGTTCATCAATGAGGGGCTGGTAACGTATAATGGTGAGTTCCGGGTCTGTGGGATTCTCCGGGAGGCGGGGTTTGGCTGGTTTTGCCTTGGTGATGACGCCGACTTTCCGTTTGGGCAGATGGTCGAGCAGGGCGATGAGTCTATGGAGCTGGGAGATAATAAAGGCGAGCGCTGACAGACCGCAGAAAACAATGCAGGCCCCGGTTCCTGCCGCGATCCAGCCATTATTTTGTGAAATCGCTTCTAGTCCAACCAAACTGTACCTCCGCATGGTTAAGATTTATTCTGATTCCCAATAGAACATTGGTAAAGGAGACGACCCATGAGGATGCAGTCATTCCTCTACTGACATAAATTTATCTGAAAGTCAAATATTCCATCTATTGTAAATCTATAGTACCATTTTTCATATATGGCATGTGTGGTACATGCGCAAAGAGTCCGGCCTTCAGTTTCAGGAGGGACGCTGCTGGCCGCTGATTTCCGGAGTTCAATAAAACCATATAAAAAAACTTTCCGTCTCGTGATGTTTTCGGTACATCTGAAGCCGGGAATTATTCAATAAGCCATTCGCCTGTGAGAAGGAGACGAAGTATGCAACTGTGTGCCAGCGATCTTATGAGAAGAAATTTTGACACCATCCTCGAAACAGCACCGGTGGAAGAGGCTATCCAAAAGATATTTCTTGCCAAAGTGCGTCCCACTGGCCACAAGACCGTCAGTCTGATGGTGGTTGATCAGGATAATGGACTGGTCGGTACCATCAGCATGTACTACATCCTTTTTCATCTGCGGCCGTCCTACCTGAACTTTGGGGTTGATGCTGACGAGGTGGATTGGGGTGGTGACCTTGATGAACTGGTTGCGGAAATCAGGACCAAAGAGGTGTACGAGATTATGAACCGTGAAATCTTCAGCGTTGCCCCTGATGAACCGCTGATGTCTGTGCTGGATCATATGATCAAAAAAAGATTGCGCCGTATTTCCGTGGTGGACCATGAACAGTTGGTCGGCGTGGTGTACATGTCCGATATTTTCTACCGCTTGTTTGCGGACTGACAGATGCGCCTGTCCCGGCGGGTCTCTCCATGGAAAACCGCCGGGACAGGCGCTGCATTGATGTCAGTGCCTTGCGATGGGCAGCAAGGACCGTTAGTTGCGGGGAAATTCGGGTTAGAAGTTGAACACCTTGGCCTCAGCGGCCATGTCGATCAGGTGTGGACCGCCGTCCAGGGCCATGTTGCTGTGGAAATGGGCTTCGTCCAGCTTCCTGTTTTTGGCGCAGGGCGTGCATACGCCAACCTGCACCTCGTTTTCCACCAGGTAGGGCAGGTAATCGTTGACGCAGTCGCCGGTCACGGTTTTCTGGCTGCCATCCTTCTCCTTGATTGCCCAGTCAACGCCGCTGTCGATGAAAAAAAGGTTCACCTTGTGTCCCTTGGAGTGGGCGATCTTGGCGAACTGGAAGCAGCGTGTCGCCTTTTCAAAATCATTGTCCCGCAGCACAAAAAGAAAGTTTGCCATCGTGGGTTCCCTCCGTTGCATACTGTTGTTTTTGATCTGGCGCAGCGCGTGACTGGCTGCGTCTGCCGGTTGCATGTTTGCTTGCAGAGTGGTTTGGTACTTTTTGATCAGTACCAGGAATGAGATGGACGGGCAATCGGAAAAAAATCAAGAAGAACACTGTGATGGAACCAGAAAACCACATTGAAGGATGTCCTGCTCTGCAGATACCCAAGCTGTCACCGCCGTGTTGGCTCAAAAATCCACACCTGCAGACGCTTTGGCCAAAATTTGTGCGTCTGCGTCCCCAGCTTGCGCTTACTCGGGAGCGCCTTGAGCTTGAAGACGGTGATTTTATTGATCTGGCCTGGGTGGCGGAGAGCAGTGGCCCCATTGTGCTTATGATCCATGGGCTCGAGGGCAACCTGCGTTCCCACTATGCTTTGCCGATTCTGAATATTCTAGCCTGTGCAGGTTTCCGGCCGGTGTTCATGTATCTGCGTGGAGCCAGCGGTGAGCCCAACCGGCTGCCCCGCACCTATCACTCCGGTGCGGCGGAGGACCTGGCCGAGGTGCTGGCACTGCTCCGTAAGAGCGGACGGCCAGTGGCGGGAGCCATCGGTTTTTCCCTGGGCGCCAATCTTTTGCTCCGTTATCTGGGCATGAACGGGAAAGGGGCTGGCCTGGAGGCTGCCATGGCGGTTTCCGTGCCTTTCGTGCTTGCCGATGCCTCAAGGCGGCTTGATCAAGGCGCTTCACTTATCTACCGCAATTATCTGATGCACAGCCTGAAGCGCACGTACGTAGACAAATGTGCGGCGCTGGGGGTGCCAGTGGAAATGGATCTGAAACGCATCCGCGCCATGCACGACTATGACGAGCTTATCACCGCTCCGCTCAATGGGTTTACAGGTGCGGACGATTATTACAACAAGTGCAGCTGCATCCATTATCTGGGGGGCATTACCGTGCCCACCCTGATTCTGCACAGCCTGGATGACCCCTTCATGTACCCGAGCAACGTCCCCTCTTCCGCGATAGTTGGGCCAGGCGTGGAGCTCGCCATTCAGGCCCACGGCGGGCATGTGGGATTCATCGAGGATGGCCGCTGCCGAATCGGGGACTCTCTTATCGACCGGCTGGCACCCACCTTTTTCCGATCCCGGTTGCTGGGCGAAAGCCCCTCATAACGTCCGCAGCGCTTTTCTGGTGGCAGCGACTGCCGCCAGGGCGTCGTGGGGGTCGAAAATTTCAAAGCAGACCAGCCGCTCTTCCGTCAACAGTGGGAGAGCTCGCTGCAGAGTGTCCGCATCCAGGGGAAGATGATCTTTTTCGCCGTCCGTGCCGGAGAGGTGCAGTTCCACGATGTGCGGATAAAACGATTCCGGCAGGGGCAGCCCCAGCAGGCTGTGGGTGAGGTCAAAGGTGTAACGGGGATAGAATTCCACCATGTCGGTAAGGTTTTCAAGAGAAGTGAGGGGCGGCCACTGCAGCTTCTGCCAGCCCGGCAGCGGGTGCAGGGTCATGTTGAGCAGGGGAAAGGAACCTTCCTGAAAAAAGCGGGCCGCATTCCAGGCGTTGGCCGCACTGTC
This sequence comes from Desulfobulbus sp., assembly GCA_036746815.1. GTDB lineage: Bacteria > Desulfobacterota > Desulfobulbia > Desulfobulbales > Desulfobulbaceae > Desulfobulbus. The sequence goes on along the minus strand of DAIODL010000020.1, from coordinate 8,317 downwards.
CATGGGCAGGTGCACGGTGTACTTCAGATTGAGAGCGGCAAGCGGTGCCAGCCATGCCTCCACCCTGGCCTGCCACGCGTCATTCCAGGTGTAGACGAGCAGTTCCAGAAAATCGATTTTGCCCGCAACCAGGCGGGCGTTATCGAGGAAATTTTCCCCGATAAGCCATGATGTGGTCCCCAATTTCATCGCGTGATTTCCCCAAGGCGGCAAAGGTGCCCATTTCTTCAATCATGCGCAGCGCTGCTTCAATAATGGGAAACATGAGGGCGCAGCCCGTGCCCTCGCCCAGGCGCATATCCATGTCGAGCATGGGATGCAGGCCAAGAATCTCCGCCAGCAACCGGGCTCCCGGTTCAAAAGAGAGATGGGAAGGCAGCATATACTGCACGCTTTCCGACTTAAAGCGCATGGCGGTGAGCGCCGCCACACTCGAGATGAGCCCGTCGGTAACCACCGGCACCCTGCGTGCGGCACAGGCCAAGTATACCCCGGTCAGACCGGCAATGTCCAGCCCTCCCACGGTGGTGAGCACCTCCAGGGGATCGCCGGGATCCGGGTGGTGCAGGGTCACGGCATCATGGATGACTTTTTTCTTTTTTGCATAGGCATCATCCGTGAGACCGGCACCCCGGCCTACCGCCTGGTCAAGCGGCGCTCCGGTGAAGGCGTAGAGCATGGCGCTGGCGGCTGTGGTGTTGCCGATGCCGATTTCACCGGTGCCCAGGAGATCATAGCCCTGATTCATGGCCGAGTTCGCCACCTCAATCCCTGTCTCCAGGGCCTGCAGGGCTTCCTCGCGGTGCATGGCCGGTTCTTCCAGCATATTGGCGGTCCCGTAGCGTACCTTGCGGTGCAGCACCGCCGGTACATCGATGTCCACCCCGATGCCCACATCCACGGCAATGATGTCGGCACCGGCTGCCCGCGCGAGAAAATTTACGCCCATGCGGCCGCTGGTGACAAAATCAGCCCCAATACGGGTCACATCCTGGGGATACATGGCCACCCCCTCAGTGACCACACCGTTATCGGCCATCATCACCACAATTGCCTTTTTGTGGATGCTGTTATGCACTTCCCCGGTGATGCCGGCGATCCTGCGGGCGATCTCCTCCAGCTTGCCCAGACTGCCCGGCGGCTTGAGGCAGTAGTCGATTTCCCGCTGCGCCTTTGCCATGGCATCCATGTCCACCGGAGTGATGGCGGCAAGTGTCTTTTCAAGAAGCGGCATGGGCATCACCTGTAGTTGAAACGGGTAAGGATGGGCAGCCTGTCCATGAACTCAATGGCGCAGAGGGAGGCGTTGTCCACCTTGAACTGCCAGTAACCCTGCGAGATCGAGGCGGAGAAGAAGTGCGCCATGAGGGTGCGGATGCAGCCGCCGTGCGAAACTACCGCAATGCGCTGGCCGGAACAGTTATCCAGAATCTCCTGAATGATGCTGATGACTCGCGTCTCAAAGGCGCGAAAGGACTCTCCGCCTGGGATTTCCGTGTTCTCCCAGTCGTTGATCCAGCTCTGCCACAGCTCGGGATACTGTTTGGAAATATCTGAAAAATGTCTGTTCTCCCAGTCACCGAAATGAAATTCCTGCAGGCTTGAGTCGGTGACAATGGGGGTGTCCGTGCCAAAGGTAATGGAGGCGGTATCCACGGCCCGCGACAGGGGACTGGAATAAAGAGCATTTACTTCCAGGGCGTTGATGCGGTCCCGTAAAAAGGCTGCCTGCGCGCGTCCCGTGTCATTGAGCGGCGCGTTGGTGCTGCCGATGACAATACCATTTTTATTTTCGTTGGTTTCGCCGTGGCGAATGAGATAGAGGGTAGTGATCGTCATAGCACAAATTTCCAGAGCAGAAGCATAAGAAAGAACACAATAATTTCGGCAAGTTCGATGCTTGCACCAATGGTGTCGCCAGTGATGCCGCCAAGCCGTTTTTTGACGTAAATCGCAAAGAGCGAGCCCAGCGCGATGGCGGGCAGTATCAGCACCAGCAGGATCAGGGGGATCTGTGTGGCAGGCACCGAAAAAAAGAGGAGCAGCGCCATCAGCAGCACGAGCGCCACCCCGGTGGCGGCCAGTGCCTGGGGCAGCCCTGTCTGGTTGACGTAAGCGCCCATGCCGCCGGTGTCACGGGCATAGCAGGAGCACGCCGAATGCCAGACCAGGGCAGTCCGGCCAAGGACGGGCGCAATGCACACCGCCAGCAATGCGCCTTTTCCGGGGATGGAGCGCAGCAGTGTTGTCTGCAGCAGGATGGCCAGAACTACGGCGATAACTCCATTGGTACCCAGGGTGGAATCGCGCATGATCTCCAGCATGCGGTCGCGGCTGCGGTAGCTGAACAGGCCATCCGCGGAGTCGGCGATGCCGTCCAGGTGCAGACCGCCGGTGATTATGATGTACATGATCACTGCCAGGAGCGAGGCAATGTCCCGGTTGAGCCAGGTGTCAGCCAGGGCAAAGATCACGGCCGCGGGCATGGCCACCAGAAGTCCCACCAGGGGCATCCATTTCATGCCGCGCACAAAATGGTCCACCGTGAATTCCACCTGCAGGGACAGGGGATAGCGGGTCATGAACTGGATCATGAGAATCAGCGACTTCATGCCTCTTTCCCCTTGATTTGTACCGGAATGCCGGAAACAACGAAATACACCTGGTCTGCGGCCGAGGCCATGCGCTGGTTGACCCGGCCTGCGCAGTCGCGGAAAAAGCGGGACAATGGCGCCACCGGGACAATGCCCGCGCCCACCTCGTTGGTAACGGCGATGAGGTCGGCGGACATCCGCCGGTTCGCGTCGATGAGGGCCGCGATTTCCGTGAGCAGATCCTCTTCAATCGCGTGCAGACAGCTCATGTCCGGTTGTTCCCAGTTGACGTCGTGGGCAAGGATGCGGTTGGTGGTGAGCACGGTCAGGCAGTCCAGCAGCAGCAGATCAAAATGCGCACCCTCGGTACGCACTATGACCGACGGGGCATCGGGTGCTTCAAAGGTGTGCCAGGCAGCCGGGCGCTGAGCACGGTGTCGGGCGATGCGGTCCGTCATTTCCGCGTCCAGAGCACGGGCGGTGGCAATGTAGCCGATGCGGCCATCATGCTCCGCGCGCTCGCCCGCCAGCTGCTCGGCAAAACTGCTCTTGCCGCTTCTCGCTCCACCGGTAATCAGGATCAATCGCCCCATACCTGACCTCACAACGCTGCCTGGCCATGGCTGTGCTGTGAAATGCAGTGGCCACAGGCAATGTTTTTGTTAGTTCAACGATACAACCAGTGGCGTCGTCATCTCATTCCACGAAGACGCGCGTTTTTCAGGGGGAGTGTCTGGCTCAAGCGGCGTGCATTGTTTCAGGCGGCTTTTACAGTTGCGGGACAGCACAGGGGTTGCACCTGTTTCCTCCATGAAAGGTGATCTGCAAACAGCGGATCATGGCAGGGTATATAGCGAATCCGGGTATAAAAAGATAGATACAAATGCGGCAGCCAGGGAACTTGAGTGTGCGGCGTGCGGCTGAGAGTGCCTGGATACATTATTCGGGTGGATTGTTACAAGGGTGACAAATTTGGTTGTTGTGCACGCAAATGTCTTTCCCTGTTTACAAATATGCAGGGAATTTTATTTTGTTGGCTGCCCCTGAAAGGGAAGATACAGTATGCTCTGATGTTCTATCTTTTTGATTAACTGATGGAACCGACTGGTAATGCAAATAAGTCGCTGCCTGGCATCCGTGTTGCTTAATACTTTAAACACGATATCTTTAACATTGTATAACGGTATACTGCAATGTGTCTGCCATCGGTTGCCTGGGCATCTCGAAGGGAGTGATAACTGCGCGTGGTAGAAATTTTTTTGACCCTTCATTGTTCTTGTTAAGAATAACGATTCAGCAGCGCAGATTATCAGTCAGGCTTGGCAGGAGGCTTCAATCTTTTTAACGGACGAATATGCCGTCTTTTTACCTGCCGTTATTCAAAATATAAATAACGATAAAGAGGGAAACAAATCCAGCCTGAAGGTGTTCCCTGCAGGCGGTGCCGGTCACCGGCAGTCATGCCCCTCGTGAGCAAGCACGTGAGGCACCTCTTTACAGGGGGAACCGTATCTGTATGGGAGAACAAAGCTGGCTGTCAGCATGGTGGGCGTAACAGGCTCGTTGCGTCTGTTTGATGAACCTTATCGATGAAAGCAGGAACGCATGAGAGAGATGAAAAGGAGTCGTACAACGGTTATGGCCGCGATGATGGTGTGCGCCGGAACCCTGGCTGTACCCTGCCAGGACGTGCTGGCAGCGGATGAAACCATTGAGGGCAATGGGAACCAGCAAACAGCACAGCCGCAGACTGTGGTAAACGGTACCGTCACCCTGCCGTCCCTGGTGGTTGAGGATCAACAGACCAAGGATGATGTCAGCGTGGTGGACAAGGAGGAACTCAATATCTATGGCGGCGCGGCGCAGCTGAATCCCTACACAGCCATTTCCCTGTTGCCTGGTGTGGATATCCGCTCTGGCGACGCCTATGGCATGAACGTAACCCATCGTATTCGCGGTAAATCAAACCGGAATATTGGTGAAACCTTGGATGGGTTGCCCCTCAAAGGTATTGGACCCGGTGTCGGGCTGAGCACCATGGTGGACATGGAAGACCTGGAATCCATCAGTGTGGAGAAAGGCGCGGTGGATGTGGATAGCGGTCTGGGTTATGGCAGCAATAACGGCATGGTCGACATGCATATACGCCAGCCGCAGGAAAAAGCGGGGCTGCTGCTGCAGCAGAGTTTCGGGAGTGATGACTTCATGCGCAGTTTCATGCGGATCGATACCGGTGTCATCAATAATATCGCCAAACTGTTCGTCTCCTCCTCCTACACGGACGCGGAAAAATGGAAAGGGGCGGGTAATGCCCCGGACGGCAGGAAAAACGGCGCTTTTGGTCTGGCCAGCCCGGATGACCACGAAGTCCAGTGGAGCCTTGATGGCGTGTACAACGAGCTGAAGACGTACAACTACCGGACCTTGACCTATGCGCAGTCCAAGGATCTTTCCCGCTACTACAATTACGACTACAACGAAACGCTCACCGGGGTTCCTTCCAAGGATTCCGCCTACTATGGCTACAACTTTTCCGATTTCACCACCTGGACCCTGTTTGGCAAGGTGCGCATACCGGTTTCCCTGCTGGGCAATGGGCATCTGACCTTCAGACCCTATTTTCTGCACGACGACGGACACAGCTATTCCAGCAGCGGCACCTCGGTCACCGACTGGCTGGTCGATCATAATACCTACGGTGGCGTGCTTGAGTATGAACAGCAGATCGGCATTGCCGACGTCAAAACAGGCTACTGGTATGGCGTGGACGAACCGCCGGGGCCGCCGACTTCACGCAAGACCCTCACCATCAACAGCGACGGCACACTTTCCTTTAAGGAATGGGAGCGGCTGGTGAAGGTGACGGATGACACCCATTTCAACAGCCCCTACATCAATTCCAAATGGGATTTCGGCCGGTTCACCCTCAACGCCGGCATCCGTTATCTCTGGTGGACCACACCGAGCCTTACCTTCCTGAATACCAAGGGCATAGGCAATGTCAGCTATGATCAGGCCATCGCCCAGGCAACCTCCCAGTATTTTCATGTGGAGGGGGAAACCTACGGCATTTTCCTGCCCAAGATCGGCGGCGATTACAAATTGACCGATACGGTGACGTTGAAAGGTTCCTACGGCAGGAATTACGACACCCCGGAGTACAGCCTCGGTGCCTCGTTGCTCACGTACTACAAGAAGGGCAAGACCGCGGCCGAGCTGCAGAACATGTGGTCTAATATGATTCAACCCGAGGTATCGGATAATTTCGATGTGGGGTTCAAGTGGGCCAAGGGCAAGTTTTCACTGGACAACACCCTGTTCTATTCGCTGACACAACATACCTCTGGCACCTATTACGATGAATATCTGGGCGAAGCCTACACCCAGAATGCCGGGAAATCCCGGGCCTATGGACTGGAGACGGCCTTTGGCTACCAGATACTGAAGAATCTGAAGGCCAACCTGGCGTTTACCTATACCCGCAGTGAGTTCACCGAGAATTTTCTGGCGGCGGACGGCACCACCACCATCAATGCCGAGGGTAATCAGCTGCCTGAGACCCCGGAATATATGGCGAACCTGTCGCTGAACTGGGACGTGGGGAATTTTACTATCAGCCCGCGGGTGCGCTATCTGGGACCCCGTTATGCCGATGTCGAAAACAAATACGATATGGATGCGTATACCCTGGTCGACATGGATATCGCCTGGAAAATCCTCAGGAAAAAAGATCATGAAATCACCTTGCGACTCGGCGTGACCAATCTCTTTGACAAGGAATACATTGCCACGTCGTCAGCCGGTGACCAGACCACGGAAATTTCCGGACTATCCTTTACCGCCGGTGCACCGAGAACGGTGTTCACCGTGCTTCAAGTAAAAATATGATCCCTCTTCTTCACCCTTACCAGGGGAAACGTCATGTATTGGAACAAACAAAGGAGTGAACAGTGGAAAACGCCGCTTTATACGCAGACTGCGGCCGGGAAACGGGCAGGGTCCGGACCTGCTTTGTTCCGCAGAACAGGCATGATTGTGTTTGCCATCCTGTGTTTGCATCTGATGTGCCTGGCCCCGGTCCAGGGGAAGATTCTCACCTCACGGACAGTGGTCGACCGGAGTGGGGAGCAGGTAACGGTGCCGGCGCAGCCGCAGCGGATTCTTGTCACCTGTTACGGAGGCGCGACGCATGAAATAGCCCTGCTGGGGAAGGCGGCAAATATTGTCGCCGACCCCTCGATGGCCCGCTTCCCGTTGTTGCTCAAGATTTATCCGATGCTCAGCGGCAAGCCGGATGCCGGATCGTTTGATAATGTCAATATCGAGTTCGCCATGTCACTGAAGCCGGATCTGGTGGTGGCGAGCATCATTTCGGCCAAAACGAACGAGCGGCTCAAACAAATGGGACTGCCGGTGGTCACAGTGGGGACCGGCTGGACCAATGTTGAGCGCCTGCTCCGGGAGTTCACCATGATGGGCGAGGTGCTTGCTGCCCCGGCACAGGCCAGCGCCCTGGTTGCCTATTGGCAGGACAAGATCAATCTGATCCGGCAGCGCACTGCGCACCTCTCGAATAACCAGCGGAAAACAGTCTATTACTGTTCTTCCGGCTCACCCCTGAAAACTGAAGGGAGCGTGGGCTGGGGCGAGAGCTTCATCCGTGCCGCCGGGGGCATCAATGTGTCCACGTCCATGAAACACAGTGGCGTCGTGACACCGGAACAGCTGATGGTGTGGAATCCGGACGTGATTGTGACGGGTATCGGCAAGCGCGATTCTCCTGGTGACCGGATGGGAGAGCTTCGGAAACTGGCGACACTGAAAGCCGTTGCCAATGGGGATATCCACTATTGCCCCGTCGGTGCGTTCTGGTGGGACCGGCCTTCACCCGAGGCGGTGCTGGGTATCCTGTGGCTGGCGCAGATTCTGTACCCCGATCTGCTCGCCGATGTGGATCTGCGCCGGGAAACCAAGGAGTTTTACAGAAGGTTTTATCAGTACGCTTTAAGCGATGCGGAATATGACTCGTTTGTACGCTGAACACGCATGCAAACATTTTGTTGCCGCCTGCGCAGGACTGGCAGGCGCACCATTCAATTGAGGGCAAAAGAATGACGTTGTTGGATGAGGCCATACGTTTGATTGTGGAAAATGTCGCGGTGATGGAGACGGAAACACAGCCCCTGCCGCAGTGTCTGGGCCAGGTGCTGGACGAGGATATCTTTTCTCCGGTTACTCTGCCCATGGTGCCCCTTGGCGGACCTGACGGGTATGCGGTGTGCGCTGCGGATCTTGCCGGAGCCACACCAGAACATCCGGCGGTGTTGCGGATTGTGGGCACGTCCCGGGCGGGTCGTCCAGCGCATAAGCGGGTGGGGCCGAAAACCGCAATCCGCATCATGACCGGCGCGGTTCTGCCCGCGGGTGCTGATTGCGTGATCCGCTTTGAAGATACCGACGAGCCGGCGGAGAAGAATGGACCCAATCCTGCGCAGCCGCAGCAAGTGAAGATTTTCAGGAGTGGCAGGGCCGGCGAGGGCATCCTGCCTCAGGGCAGTACAATCAACACAGGGGACCTGCTTTTGCCACGGGGCACGGTTATCGCACCGCATCACATCAGTGCCCTGGCGACTGTCGGCATTGCCCAGCTGAAGGTGATCCGGCGGCCGGTGATTGCGGTCATCCCCACCGGCGATCAACTCATCCAGCCGCGCCGGCCGCTC
>DAIODL010000019.1:0-16118 GCA_036746815.1 Desulfobulbus sp. | reverse complement strand
ACCGTGGACGAGCTGATCGTGGTGGAGGAGCTGGACCCCTTCATCGAAACCCATGTGAAGGCCATGGGCATTGCCTGCCGCGGCAAGGATCTGATCCCCAACCAGGGCGAGCTCAACTCCTTTATCGTGCGCAAGGCGCTGGCACCGGAAACCATTGGCGAGGTGTTTGAACCCCTGCAGCTGCCCATGCGGCCGCCGAACATGTGTGCCGGCTGTCCGCACCGCGGCCTGTTCTTTGCTCTCCGCAAGATCAAGGACGTGTTCATTTCCGGTGACATCGGCTGCTACACCCTGGGTTTCCTGCCGCCGCTGTCAGCCATGGATGCCTGCGTGTGCATGGGTGCCTCCATCACCGTGGCCCACGGTATTACCAAGGCGCTCGGTAAACAAGGCGAGGGCAAGGTGGTGGCTGTGCTCGGCGATTCCACCTTCATGCATTCGGGCATCACCGGCCTCTTGAACCTGGTGTATAACCAGTCCTACGCCACGGTGATCATCCTTGACAACCGTACCACCGCCATGACCGGGCATCAGAATAACCCGGCTTCGGGACACGACATCCACGGCGGTCCGGCACCGGCCCTGAACCTGGAGAAACTCTGCGAGGCATTGGGTGTCAAGCGGGTGCGCGTGGTCAATCCCCATGAGGTGGAGGAAACCCGCAAGGTGCTGAAAGAAGAGGTGGAGGTTCCCGAGCCATCGGTGGTCATCAGCCGCGCGCCCTGCGTGCTGCTGCCGGAGATGGTGAAGATGAAGAAGCCGGTCTATTCCACGGATCTCGCCAAGTGCACCGGCTGTACGCAATGCGTGCAGATGGGCTGCCCGGCGATCAGCTGGACGCCGCTGACTCCGGAAGAGGCGGTGGCGCATGGGTATCGCGACAAACAGAAGGGCTTTGCCCAGATTGCCGAGGTGCAGTGCAACGGTTGTGGTCAATGTGCCTCGGTGTGCAAGTTTGAGGCGATCATCCGCAAGGAGGTGGCGTAATGAAACAGAGCGGCAATATTCTTTTTTGCGGCGTGGGCGGCCAGGGCATTCTCCTGGCCAGCGAATTGACAGCCCATGCTCAGCTGGCGGCTGGCTTTGATGTGAAGAAGAGCGAGGTGCACGGCATGGCGCAGCGCGGTGGTTCGGTGGAGGCGCATCTGCGCTACGGCGAGAAGGTGTATTCACCGCTGATCGAACCGGGCAGCGCTGATATTCTCGTGGCTTTTGAGATCCTGGAGGCGGTGCGTTATCTGCCCTATCTGCACCGAGACAGCGCCGTGGTGGTCAATACCCAGAAAATTCTGCCGCCTGCGGTGGCGCTGGGCAAGGCCAAATATCCGGACAACATCCTTGATGAGCTCAAAAATCGCCACATCAATGTGGTCCCTGTTGATGCCTTTGGCGTGGCCGCTTCGGTGGGTGAATTGCGCACCGCCAACGTGGCCATGGTCGGGGCCATGTCCAACTTTCTGGCTGTGGATCCGGAGATTTTTCTGTCCGTGATCGACACCACGGTGAAACCGCAGTTCCGCGAAGTCAACAAGCAGGCGTTCAACGCGGGCCGGGCGGCAGTCTATGCCTGAGGCCCGTATTTTCAGTAACCTGGAGGGGGAGTAGTGTATGTATTGGGAAGAAATTGAAACCCTGCCGCGGGTGGGGATGGAGTCCATCCAGCTTAGACGCCTGCAGGCGCAGGTGCACCGCATTTACGAACGGGTGCCAGCCTACCGCGCCAAAATGGACGCGACCGGGGTCAAACCCGGCGATATTCAGACGCTTGCTGATCTGAGCAAGATGCCGCTCACCAGCAAGGATGACCTGCGGGAGAATTACCCCTTTGGCATGTTCGCCACGCCCATGAAGGAGGTGGTGCGCGTGCACGCCACCTCCGGCACTACCGGTAAACCCACGGTGGTCGGGTATACGGCCGCCGATATTCAGCTGTGGGCCTCGGTGATCGCCCGCTGCCTGACTATGGCCGGTGTCACCAAGGACGACATGGTGCACAACGCCTATGGATATGGTCTGTTCACCGGCGGTCTCGGTGCCCATTATGGCATTGAGGCTCTGGGCGCCACCGTTATCCCGGTCTCCGGAGGTAACTCCAAACGCCAGATCACCATCATGCGTGATTTCGGTTCCACCGTGCTGATGTCGACCCCCTCCTACGCTCTGAATCTGGCGGATGCCATGACTGATGTTGGTATTTCCCCGGAGGAGCTGAAGCTGCGCGTGGGCATTCACGGGGCCGAGGCCTGGAGCGAGAATATGCGTGAGGAGGTGGAGCGCAAGCTGGGACTGCGCGCCCTGGACATCTACGGGCTCTCAGAAATCATCGGCCCCGGCGTGTCCATGGAGTGTCTGCACTCCGAGCACGGCATGCACATCCTGGAGGACAACTTCCTGCCCGAGATCATCGATCCCGACACCCTGGAAGTGCTGCCCTACGGGGAAACCGGCGAGTTGGTGTTCACCACCCTCACCAAGCAGGCTTTCCCGCTCATCCGTTACCGCACCAAGGATATCTCCCGGCTTTTCCTGGAGCCCTGCGCCTGCGGCCGCACCCTTATCCGCATGGAAAAGGTCACCGGCCGGACGGATGATATGCTCATCATCCGCGGGGTGAATGTTTTTCCCTCCCAGGTGGAGCATGTGCTCATGGGCATCAAGGGTGTGGAGCCGCACTATCAGATCGAGGTCAGCCGCGAGGGCAGCCTGGATGTGATGTCGGTGCTGGTGGAGGTCAGTGATCATATTTTCTCCGACGAGATCCGTGTGCTGGAGACACTGACCAAGCGTATTCAGAAGGATATTAAGGATATGCTCGGAGTTACCGCCAAGGTGAAACTGGTGGAGCCACGCTCCATCCAGCGCTCCGAGGGCAAGGCCCAGCGGGTCATTGACCATCGTCATATCTAACAACAGGAGGCTTGTATGCTTGTAGAACAGATTGCTGTTTTTCTGGAAAACAAATCCGGGCGCCTGGCGGAAATCACCCGTATTCTGGCGGAAAACGGTATCAACATCCGGGCGTTGTCCGTGGCGGATACCGCGGATTTCGGCATTCTCCGCCTGATTGTCGACAAGGTGGATCTGGCCAAGGAGGTGTTGCGCCAGGGAGGGTTCACCGTGGGCAAAACCTATGTGCTGGCGGTGGAGGTGCCGGATAAGACCGGCGGACTCGCCGGGGTGCTCAAGGTGGCGCACGGCGAAGGGCTGAATGTGGAATACATGTACGCCTTTGTTAACAAGAGCGGTGCCAATGCAGTGCTCATCTTCCGCTTTGACGACATGGATAAGGCCCTGACCGTTCTCAAGGAGAAAGGGCTGACCCTTTTGACCGGGGAGCAGATCTGCGCCCTGTGAGACAATCGGCCGCCTGTCCGCGCCTGGCGGACAGGCGGCGATGTTTTCTGTACGTGGTTATTACGAGTTCATGAGCCTGGATCTTTTTTTTCAATACCTCTTTGCCGGCATCACTTATGGCGCCATGTACGCCATTGTCGCCATCGGGTTCAATATCATCTACAACGCCACCGGTATCATCAACTTTGCCCAAGGTGAGTTTGTCATGCTGGGCGGGATGATCTCGGCCTCATTGCTGCCACAGCTGGGCCTTGCCGGGGCCATGGGTGCGGCGGTGGTGCTCACCATGGGTGCGGGCGCGGCCATGGAGATCCTTTTTATCCGCTGGCTCAAAAGTCCCACGGTGATGCGGCTCGTTATCATCACCATCGGTGTCTCCATCCTCATCCGCGAGGCCGCATTGCATATCTGGGGCGAGGCGGTGCGGCATCTGCCGTATTTCTACGGCAATTCGCTCACAACCTGGTCGATTGGCAATGTGCATCTCTCCCCCCAGGTACTGTGGGTGCTGCTTACCTGCGGGCTGATGATGATCGGGCTGCACTTTTTTTTCCAGAAAACCAATGCTGGCCGGGAGATGCGGGCCTGTTCCGCCAACCGGCGCGCGGCTCTGCTCTGCGGTATCAATGCCCGCAACATGGTCACGTGGTCGTTCGTACTCAGCGCCGGCATTGGTGCGGTTGCCGGTTGCGTGATGTCGCCCATTACCTATACCCAGTATGACAGTGGCACCTCGCTTGCCATCAAAGGTTTCACCGTGGCCATTCTGGGCGGGCTGGGTAACTCCACGGCCGCGGTGGGGGCCGGGCTTCTGCTGGGGCTGATTGAGTCTTTTTCCGTGTCCGTGGTGCCCCTTGCCTATCAGGACGCCATCTCCATCGGACTTCTGCTTTTCATTCTTTTTGTACGGCCGCACGGACTCTTTTCCTCCGGCGCGGCGGCTCGTCTTGCGGAGTCCTGATGCAGAGCCTGCGTAAAAAATATCTGCCGCTGGCCGGGCTCCTTGTGCTCATGGTGGTGCTGCAACTGACCACCTCGTTCACGCATACCCAGTTTTACCTTACCCAGCTGACCATGGCCGCTTACTACGGGCTTGCCATCATCGGGCTTGCGGTGCTCATGGGCTATGCCGGGCAGATCTCTATTGGACACGCCGGATTCGTGGCCATTGGCGGCTATCTCTCCGCCATGCTCACTACGCATAATCTGGCCGGATTTTCCGGTTCCTGGTGGTATGGGTTCTTCGCTCACGCGGGGTTGCTGGCGCAGCGAACCGATATCTATGGTGAAGCTCTGACCACGCTGGCGCCCTGGCCCGCCTGTCTGTGCGCGGTGGGTATGGCCGGGCTGATCGCTTTTCTGATCGGTATTCCCGTACTCAAACTGAAGGGCCATTACCTGGCCATGGCTACGCTCGGCTTTGGCACCATTGTCTACCGCATCGTGCTGGCCACGCCCCTCTTTGGCGAGGCCGACGGCATTACCGAGGTACCGGGATTCCATTTGCTGCCAGGCATCACCATCAGCGGCGATGCGCAGCTCAGGGTGCTGAATTTTTATGTGGCCTGGATCCTGCTTCTGCTCGGTATGCTTTTGCTGCTGAACCTGATCGGATCGCGGGTGGGGCGGGCCTTGCGCTCGCTGCACGGCTCTTCCGAAGCGGCTGAGGCCAGCGGCGTGAACACCAGCCGCGGCAAGCTGCAGGTCTTTGTGCTCAGCGCCGTGTACGCGGCCGTGGCCGGGGTGCTGCTCACCCATTTCAATGGCAGCATCGGCCCCAGCGAGGCAGGGGTGATGAAATCGGTTCGCTATGTAGCCCTGGTGGCGGTGGGCGGCATGCTCAACCTCTGGGGCGCCCTGATCATGGGCGTGGGACTGACCTTTCTGTCCCTGCGCGGCGTGTTCGGCTCCTATGACGATGTGGTGTTTGGCGCCATTCTCATCGCGGTGATGCTTTTTGCCCCGGATGGACTGCTGGGTGTGAAACTCTTTGCGCGGTCTGCGCGGGGGGAGAAGGCATGAGCAATTTTCCCTTTGAGACGACGGGCGCGGCCCCGGACACGCCGCTGCTTGAGTTGCGCGGTGTGGACAAGCATTTTGGCGGCCTGCATGCGGTTGATAACGTGAGTTTCAGGGTGGAGTCCGGCGTCATCAAGGCGTTGATCGGCCCTAACGGCGCGGGCAAGACCACGCTTTTTAACCTCATTGCCGGGAACCTGCCGGTGAGCGCGGGCAGCATTCTTCTGGACGGCCAGCCCGTCAACCACCTCAAGACGTACCAGATCGCGCGTCTTGGCATTGCGCGTACCTTTCAGAACATCAAGCTTTTCGCCGGCATGACGGCCCTTGAATGCGTCATGGTGGGTTGTCACAGCAGAAGCCGCAGTGGCTTTCTTGCGGGAATGCTTTCTCTGCCCTCCACCTGGAAAGAGGAACGCGCCATTCGCACCCGGTCGCTTGAACTGCTTGATTTCATGGGGATTGCTGACCTGGCGGACTGCGAGGCTGCAAGCCTTGCCTTTGGGCAGCAGCGGGCGGTGGAGCTGGCTCGCGCCCTGGCGCTTGAGCCCAAACTGCTGCTCCTTGATGAACCGGCGGCAGGCCTGAATAATTACGAAACCGCTGAGCTGGCCCAGCTTATCACCGCTATTCGCGGCACGGGCGTGACCATTCTTCTGGTCGAGCACGATATGTCGCTGGTTATGGATATTTCCGATGAGATCGTGGTGCTTAATTTCGGTGCCAAGCTGGCTGAGGGCAATCCGCAGTATATTCAGAGTCACGCGGAGGTCATTAAAATCTACCTGGGGGAGGAAGAAGAAGCCGACCCCGCAACTCCGGCTCCGGACGCCACCTCCGTATGCTGAAGATTCGCAACCTCGACGCGGGCTACGGCAAGCTCCGGGTCCTGAAAAATATTTCTCTGCACGTGGATCCCGGTGAGATCGTGGCCATGATCGGCGCCAACGGTGCGGGCAAGACCACACTTTTGCACACCATCATTGGTCTGATCAAACCACAGCACGGTGAGATTGGCTTCCGCGGTGAGAACGCCACCTGCTGGTCCGTGGGCCGCATGGTCACGGCCGGATGCGCGCTGGTGCCGGAAAACCGGCAGGTGTTCGCCTCCATGTCGGTGGAGGAAAACCTGCTCCTGGGCGGGCATGTGCTGCAGCAGAAGTCCGGACGGCGGGCGGTGCAGGAGTCCCTGGCGCGGCAGTACGAACGTTTTCCCCGGCTGCGGGAACGGCGACTGCAGCTGGCCGGCACCCTGTCCGGCGGAGAGCAGCAGATGCTCGCCATGGGCAGGGCGCTCATGTCCGCGCCCCGGCTGGTGATGATGGATGAACCCTCCACAGGGCTTGCGCCGCTTATTGTGCGCGAAATTTTCCGCATCATCCTGCAGCTGCGTGAGGAGGGCAACACTGTGCTGCTTATTGAGCAGAATGCCCGTGCGGCTCTTGGCATCGCTGACCGCGGCTACGTGCTTGAGGTGGGCAAGGTTATTCTTCAGGGCCCGGCCGGTCATCTTCTGGCCAACCGGGATGTGCAGCGGGCCTATCTGGGACGGGAGAAAAGCGAGGAGGCATGAGCCCTTCTCAAATGAATGCGACAACACGGGGCGCCATGGGGACGGCCCCGGTGGATACTTACAAAAAAAGGCAATGACGACAATGTATTGGGAACCGGAACGGGAGTGCATGGCACGAGAGGATTTGGAACAACTCCAGCTGGAACGGCTGCAGTCGACGCTGAACCGGGTGGCCACCAATGTGCCCTTTTACAAGAAAAAATTTGAGGAAGCCAAATTCCATTGCGAGGACATCCGCACACTGGACGACCTGCGGCGGCTGCCCTTCACTGTTAAACAAGATCTGCGCGAAAATTATCCTTACGGGCTCTTTGCCGTGCCGCTGCGCGACGTGGTGCGTCTGCACGCCTCATCCGGTACCTCCGGCCAGGCCACGGTAGTGGGCTATACCCGCAACGACATCAAAACCTGGTCTAACCTGGTGGCACGTATCATCACCGGTGCCGGTGTCACCAAGGAGGATGTCATCCAGATCGCTTTTGGATATGGCCTTTTTACCGGCGGTTTTGGCCTGCATTACGGCGCGGAAACCGTGGGTGCCTCGGTAATTCCCATCTCCTCGGGTAACACCAAACGCCAGATTCAGATCATGCGCGATTTCAAGACCACCGCCCTGGTGAGCACTCCCTCCTATGCCCTGATCATGGCTGATACCATGATGGAAATGGGCATCAATCCCAACGGTCTTTCCCTGCGTTATGGTTTATTCGGAGGGGAACCCTGGTCCGAGGGTATGCGGCGGGAAATCCATCAGAAGCTGGGTATCCTCGCCACTGACAACTACGGGCTTTCCGAGGTCATGGGTCCGGGCGTGGCCGGTGAATGCCAGGAGTGCAATGGCCTGCACATCAACGAGGATCATTTCATCCTCGAGGTGCTGAATCCCCAGACTCTGGAACCGGTGCCCGAGGGCGAGGTGGGCGAGCTGGTCATCACCACACTCACCAAGGAAGCCTTCCCCATGATCCGCTACCGCACCCGCGACCTGACCCGCATCATCCCCGGTCCCTGCCCCTGCGGCCGCACCTTGAAGCGCATGGAACGTGTCATGGGCCGCACCGACGACATGCTCATCATCAAGGGTGTCAATGTTTTCCCCATGCAGATTGAGAAGGTGCTCTTTGAGGTGGAGGGCATCCAGCCCCATTATCAAATCATCGTGGAACGCGAAAATCACGCGGACAAGATCACCGTCAAGGTGGAGGTGGTGGAGGAGATCTTCTTTGATGAGATGAAGAAACAGCGGCAGGTGGTGGAGAATATCAAACGACGCCTAGCCTCGGAACTGGGGTTGCAGGTGCAGGTGCTACTGGTGGAGGAAAAGAGCCTGGAGCGCTCCGAGGGTAAGGCAAAACGCGTTTTTGATCTGAGGAAGTTATAAAAAAAATCGCTTTGCAAGAAAGTTGTAGACACAAATGGCCAGGGAGTGATTAGCTTTTCCGCACACTTTTTCCGGCATATGTGGTTGTTGGAAACATGTACGGGCTCACTGGCGGCAATGACCGCCATAACGGAAACAAAAGCTGTTCCTTTTATGAGATCAAGGAGATCTGTATGAAATTTTTGCTTGCCGGGTTTCTGTCGCTGCTGATGGTGGCGGATATGGCGGTGGCGGCTGATCAGCCGGTGAAAACACTGTCGAGTGATGATCAGAAACTCAGTTACGTGATGGGGCTTGATTTAGGTGAATATCTGAAACGCTACCAGGAAACTCTGGATCTGGATGCCCTGCATCAGGGTGTGATTGATGGCTACAAGGGCAACAAACCGATGCTGACCCCGGAGGAGGCCACCGCGGTGGCGCAGCGGGTGAAGCAGAAACAGGTTCAGAAGCTGGTGGCGGAAGTGAAGAAAAACCACGATGCGGAAGAAGCGTTCCTGAAAGAGAATAAGACCAAAGCGGGCGTGGTGGAGACCAAATCCGGTTTGCAGTACAAGGTGGTCAAGGCTGGTACCGGTCCTACCCCCAAGGCCACGGATACCGTCAAGGTGCATTACAAGGGGACGCTTTTGGATGGCAAGGAATTTGACAGCTCCTACAAACGCAACACGCCAGCCGTGATTCAGGTTGGGCAGGTCATTCCCGGCTGGCAGGAAGCCTTGCAGCTGATGCCGGTTGGTTCCACCTATGAGCTCTTCATCCCGGCAAAACTTGCCTATGGCAACCGTGGCGTTCCTCCGGAAATTCCGCCGGGATCCATGCTGATGTTCCAGGTTGATCTTTTGGGAATTGAACCGGCGGCAGCTCCTGCCAATGTGGAAGCTCCGCAGGCTACCGCGCCCGCAACCAAGGAAGAGGCTAAAGCTGCTGCTCCGGCGGCATCATCCGCTGCTCCAGCGGCTCCTGAGGCCACGAAAAAGCCCTGAAGCGGTTTTTGATCTTTGCAACTCCCGCTTCCGTGCATATGAGTACAGTCAAACTGCTCTTGGTTGGGCCAAAAGCCCGGGATGAACATTCCAGGGAGGTTGACAGTGGGAGAAAAAAAGAAATGCTGCGGCAGTTATAAAAAGAAGGGTATGTGCAGCAATTGCCCGTTGCAGGGCGAGAGCAAAAAGAAAGACAAGGGCAAAAAGAAGAAAAAAGACTGATTTTGTTCCTGTTCTGCGTATATCGATAACAAGCCGGGTGCCTTTGGTGCCCGGCTTTTTTTATGGGCAGAGCGGCTCGTTGCCAGGCGTGGCATCGCCCCGCAGAGTGGACAACAGCCCTTCCAGCAGCACAAAACGCCCCAGTGTGTGTACCGGGCAGGGAAAGCTGCCCACAAAAAGAGGATTATCGCAGAGCCCGCCGGAGAGATATAAAATCGCCGGTTCCCGGGCAAAGCGGTAGGCATTGCGGGCGATGCCGGCGACAAATTTTGCTACTGCCTCCGCCTCGGAAACCCCGGAGACCACGGCATCGAAAATATGGCTCATGCCGAGCACACCGCAGGTTATGGAAAAACCGGTGGCGGGGACGGGGAGGGCACTGTAGTCGAGCTGATAATAGGAGGCCAGCAGTTCGATGGTGAATCCCATGGAGGCCCCGCATTCCGCGTTCCAGCCCATATCGGCCACGCTGCCCGCCGCAAAACGTACGAATTTGATGTCACGGCTGCCGCAGTCCAGAAGCACAAAGTCATCGCTGTCAATGAGTGCCTTTCCGCCCCGGGCCAGCGCGGTCAGCTCGTTGATGCTCTTTTTACTGCGGCGTGCGGCATTGTGGCCGGTGGCCAGATCCGCCTTGAAATCACGCGTGAGTGACCGGGTGGGCAGGATGCGAGGGCCATCCCCGCTGTCCGTGTCCAGCAGCTTGCAGTAGGATGTGCCGAAATCTGCCAGCAGCATCAGATGTGGTTCCGGTTAAGTGTCACGCCTGAGAGTTCGAGGAATGCCTCGATTTTGGCGCGGGTGGAGCTGCCGGGGGTGACGTCGCAGTCAATGGCCAGGGCGCGGGGATGTTTCCGGGCAAGATGCTTTGCCAGCGCCGACTTGGCGCAGAATGACTGGGCGAAAAATACCGTGGGCAGAGCGGGATCGAACATTTTTTCCAGTGTCAGGTCCGCTGGAGTTTTATTTTCCATGCAGCGGGTCCAGCCGAACACATGGGTGGTGTCCGGAAAGGGTGCCAGCAGGGAAAAATCCCTGGGGGGAACGCCCCAGAAGGCGCAGGTTGCCCGGCAGGGATCCATTGGGGCATAGGGTCTGGCCGACTGCACACCTTTGGTGATGCGGGCTACCTTTTCCATGAGCGGGAGCCGGGCCGTGCACAGGGGATTGCCAAAGGCTCCGGTGTCCTCATTGCGGGTGCGGAGCACCGGAATGGGCAGCATATCGGCAAGTATTTCACTCACATGGAGGGCGCAGTCGCATTTGCCCGGGCCAACGTCGATGACCACCTGGTCAAGCGACAGGTGCATGCAGTTTAGCACCACGGTACGGAGAATGGCGCAATACACCTGGGGAATGAAAGAGACGGTCAGGTCCAGAGATGCCTGCATCTGGGGCTCATCCAGATCAACAATGGTGTCGCCGCGCCGGTTGATTTCCTCAATCACGGAAAGCGGCGGCACCCCGACAATGCCGATGCGGGCCATGTCAGTTGTCCTCGCGTTTCAGAAGATACAGACCGATAGCGCCAATAACCACGTGGATAGAGAAGGCAGCCAGAAGCGCCGGCATGTAGCCAGCCTTGGCCAGAGATTGAAGAATGGTGTAAACACCCCAGCAGGCAAAGGCAATGCCGCAGCTCACGGGAATAGCCAGGGACAGGTCCTGACCCCAGGCGCGGTACACAATCAGCAGCACCGGCAGTCCCAGCAGCAGAAGCGGCAGACCCAGCAGGGTATAGGAGATACGGCCGTAAAAATTGATGCACGCCTTGTCACGTGCCTCCGCGGTATGCGCATGCTTGGTTTCCCGGTAGAGCTGGCTGAGCGAGAGTTCCATGGTGCGGTATTCGGGCACGAAAAAATCACTGGGCATTTCAGGAAAGTGGAATTGACGGCTGGTGAAGATAGTGGTGACCAGGCGGCCGCCCAGCTCCATCTGCTGCATCTGTCCGTTGTTCAGCGTCCAGGCATTTTTGTCCCAGGTTGCTGTTTTGGCGGAGAGAATGGTCTTCACCTGATAGCTGCCGTCCCAGATGGTATAGGAAAAGTTGTCGAAGGCGTTCACATGCGGGTCAGGCCGGGCAAAGGAATAAAATCCATCAATGCCGCGGTAGTAGTAGCGGCCGTTGCGGTAAATACCCAGGGGTACCTTGCCACGCACCTCTTTGTTCCAGATTTCATTGGTTTGGAAGACCGTGGTGGGCAGCACAAACTGTATCATGGCCAGAAAGACCAGCATGCAGGCAATGGCACCCCCAATAATCGGACGGATGATTTTCTTGAGAGGAATGCCGCAGGCCTTGAGTGCAATCAGCTCGTTGCTGGTATTTAAACTGCCCAGTGTCACCACGCCAGCCAGCAGAATGCACACCGGGCCCATCAGATCGACAATGTACGGAATGTTGGCAAGGAAGAATTTCCCCGCAAGTGAAAAAGCTTTCCCCTTTTCCATGAAGTGATCGATCTTTTCAAAAAAATCGATCAGCGTGTACAGGGAGATGAAACTCACCAGGATCAGCCCCAGATTACGGATGAATTGGGCCAGGATGTAACGGTTGAGCAATATCATGAAAATTGTGGGCTCGGGGAGGAACTGCGCATGTCGGTGACTGGTGCATGGTTCCGAAAGGGACCGGAAAATTAAGGTTCAAGATAATTTAGTACCCGGTGCATGTTCTTCCGTCAAGCCCGAAGCCCAAACAAATACAGGAAGACTGGCGGCACTATGGAGAAGAGGAACCTTGCACTTCCCAGTGTCTCTGTGTAAGGTGGGAACTTGCCTGGGGGGTGCAGGGAGTGCTTTTCCCTGATCTGTATTGTTCCGCTGACGTTTTCATAACTCACCGCAGGGCCATTCTGGAGTTTTTGGGCCCTGTGAAGATGTAGTTGGTTTTCTCGCTTCTGCTTCTTCATGGGAATGGTCTCCACTGAGCCTGATTTATTTATGAAGCAACGACTTGAAAAAATTGCTGAAAACAACGTAACACGCAGTGCCAGTAAAAATTCTGCCATCAGTCGTCTGAATGGGCTTTGGGCATTTTTTGAGAAAGCGGATGACGTGCTGATCATCATCAATGCCGACCCGGATGCACTGGCTTCGGCTATGGCACTTAAACGCTTACTCAGCTACCGGGTACACAGTGTAACGATTGGCTATCCCAATGAAATCAGACGGTTGAATAACCTGACGATGGTCGACCGCCTCAAGATTCCTATTGAGCGGCTGCATACCCTGACTCTCAAAGATTACTCCAAGAAGGTGCTGCTCGACTCCCAACCAACGCACCTTGCCTGCTTCGAAAAAATTCAGTTTAACATTGTTATCGATCATCATCCGGTTTCCGAAGGATGGGACGCAGATTTTATTGATATCCGTCCCGAATACGGCGCTGCTTCCTCTATTTTGTTTGAATACCTGCGGGCGGCAGGGATCAAGCCGTCGGTATCGCTTGCCACAGCGCTTTTCTACGGCGTCAAGGTTGACACCCAGAATTTCCAGAAGCAGAACATGCAGACGGCCGACAGCCTCTGTTTCCGCTATCTGTTCAACATCGCCAATCTCAACTTGGTGCGCAAATTCGAGCTCACCGAATTGCGGCGCTCGGAGCTGCGCTATTTCCGTATCGCGCTCAACGAAATCAAGGCGAGCAAACGGCGCGCCTACGTGCATCTGGGAAGGGTGGGGACACCGGACATTCTGGTGATTATCGCGGATTTTTTCAATCGGGTGGAATCCTTTGACTGGGTGATTGTTTCCGGTGTCCACAATGAGAAACTGGTGGTGATTTTCCGCTGCGACGGTTACCGGAAAAATGCAGGCAAGCTGGCACAGTCCACCTTCGGGAAGTTTGGCCCGGCCGGTGGACACCGGGAGGCGGCCCGGGCGGAATCACCGCTGAAGAATCTGCCTTTACGTGAGGGACAGGAATTCACAACTAAAACCCTGATTCGTATCATCACCCGGCACATGAAATAGGCCGCTGCCGTATTCTGGCCACCATGTTCAGATAGTGCTTGCACCTTCACGGGACCGCGGCGTATTATTTTTTATGTGTTTTTTCTGCTGGCGCCAGGTTCTTTGGCCCTCTCTGTCAGGAACTTCGGAGCTGCACTTCTTCCCACAGGGTGTGACCTATGTACAGAGCCTCGACCTTGGCGATGATCCTGGCGGGTGGCCGCGTCGATGAATTGGGCGCCTTGACGCACTACCGTCCCAAATCCGCTGTTCCTTTCGGTGGATTCGCCCGTGTCATTGATTTCCCGCTCTCCAATCTTCTGCATTCAGGCATTGAACGAATCGCAATTCTCAGCCAGTACCGTTCCTATTCCCTGATCAATCACATCGGCACCGGCGGTGCCTGGGATATGATCGGCCGGAACCGGGGCATTTCCATTCTCCCGCCGTTCAAGGATTACGAAAATCCCTACTGGTACCGCGGCAGTGCCGATGCGGTCTACCAGAATCTTGATTTTATTAAGTATTACAGGCCCTCGTTGATCTTGATTCTTTCCGGTGACCACGTCTATCAGATGGATTACCGCGAGATGATCCGTTTTCATAATGAGCAGGATGCGGACCTCACCGCAGCCTTTATCGAGGTGGAGCCGGAGCACGCCTCACGTTTCGGGGTGGCGGAGATCAGTAATGACTGTCCCCAGGGCGGTCGCCTGCTCTCCTATGAGGAAAAACCCGCCAATCCCAAGGGGCGCTGGGCCTCGCAGACGGTTTTCTGTTTCCGCCCATCGGTGCTTTTTGAGATGCTGCAGAAAAATCAGCAGTCCGATTCCTATGAATTCGGCCGTGACATCATCCCCATGATGATGCAGGAACACTGCAAGGTTATGGGCTACAAGTTCCGGGGCTACTGGGGGTATACCCGCACGGTGGATGAATACTGGCAGACCTCCATGGATCTGCTCGGCACGCAGCCCAAAATTGACCTCGAGGCCTGGGGCATCCGCACCAACCTCGCGCATCGCAATATTGCCGACCGCCAGCCGGTGAAGATTGGCAAACAGGGCCATCTGGAAAATTCCCTGGCCTACAATGGTTGCACCATCGAGGGGACAGTACGCAATTCCATCCTTTTTCCTGGGGTGCACGTCATGGCTGGTGCCGAGATCAATGATTCCATCATTTTTTTTGACAATATCGTGCAGGAGGGCGCCAGCCTGAACCGCATGGTCAGTGATGTCAACACGGTCTTTGGCAAACAGGTGCGGGTGGGACGCCCGTTATGTGATGATCACCGGGTGACGGTCGTTGGCTGGAACAACAGCGTGCCCGATGGATTTCAGATCGGGTGCGGCTGCAGTCTCAGACCGCACATTGCCGCGGATCAGTGGCCGGCCGCACAGCGACTCGCCGATGGGGAGGAATTATGATACGTGACAACAGTGATGCCCTGGTACTCCTGCTTGCCGGAGGCATCGGCAGCCGCCTGAATCTGCTGGTGGGGCGGCGTGCCAAACCTGCGGTACCCTTTGGCGGCCTTTACCGGATCATTGATTTCAGCCTGTCCAATGTCATGAATTCCGGCCTGACGCGGGTGGGCGTGCTCACCCAGTATAAGCCGCTCTCCCTGATGGCGCATATCGGCGATGGCTCGCCCTGGGATTTCACCGGGCGTTCCCGCAAAATCAAAATCCTGCCGCCACGCACCGGTGACAAGGATTCCGACTGGTATAAGGGCACGGCGGACGCTATCCGCCAGAATATTGATTTCATCAAAGCCAACCCGTCTGAACAGGTGGTGATTCTCTCCGGCGACCATATCTACCGCATGGATTTCAGCGCCATGATTTCATACCACCAGTATAAACGGGCGGATATTACCATCGGCATGATGATCGTGCCCAAGCGCGATATCCACCAGTTCGGCGCGGGCATTATTGACAGTGAAAACCGCATTATCGACTGGGAGGAAAAACCCAAGGTGCCGCGCACCAACCTGGCCTCCATGGGTATTTACGTGTTTGACACCAAATATCTTCTGAATGTGCTGGAGCGCGACCGCAAGGAAGTGGATTTCGGCATGGATATCATCCCCCGCGCCATCCAGTCAGACCGGGTTTACGCCTATCCTTTTTACGGTTATTGGCGGGATGTGGGGACCATTCAGGCCTACTGGGAAGCCAATATGGATATCCTGCGCGAACATTCCGGCATCTCTCCGGAGGCATGGGAGATCCGCTCTAACCCGGAATACGGCGACCGGCCCTATGACCGTGCCTGCGCGCGTTTCATCGGTGACGGCAAGGTGACCAATTCGCTGATTTCCGCGGGCTGCGTCATTGAGGGAACGGTGACCCATTCCGTGCTTTCGCCCGGCGTGCACGTGAAAAAAGGCGCGGTGGTTTCCAATTCGGTGATCTTTGAAGACTCGGTGATTGAGGAAAATGCGCAGGTGGATCTGGCCATTCTCGATAAACGGGTGCAGGTGGGGCATGATGTGGTGATTGGCGCGGGCGAGAACCTGACAACCGTTAATAAGGCTTATCCCAAGCATCTCTACACAGGGATTACCCTCATTGGCAAGCAGGCCCGCATTCCGGCCGGCACGACCATTGGCCGCAACTGT
>DAIODL010000018.1:0-16402 GCA_036746815.1 Desulfobulbus sp. | reverse complement strand
ACCATAGAGACCATAGCAGAGGTCTTTGACCTGACCGGTGATCATCTTGTAGCGCTCATCCGGGGTGTCAAAAAGCACGTTGTTCACGGTCTGGATACCAACAATCTGGCTGGTCGGGGTGACCAACGGTACAGAGCCGAGGTCTTTACGGACGCGAGGCAGCTCTTTGTACACTTCGTTGATCTTATCAAGAGCATCCATCTCACGCAGCTGATTAACCAGGTTGGAAAGCATACCACCCGGGGTCTGATGCAGGAGCACGTTGATATCGATGATAGACACCTTGGAGGTATCCAGCAGGTGTTTGTACTTCGGCATAACCTCTTTTTCGAGGATTGCGTTGATCTCGGCCAGTTTCTTGATATCAAAGCCGGTGTCACGGTTGGTGCCCAGGAGGGTCATAACCAACGGCTCAATAGCTGCATGCGAAGTACGGTATGCATAGGGGGTCATACAGGTATCGATGATATCGACGCCTGCCTCAATGGCCTTCAACATGGTCATCGGGGACATACCGGAGGTGAAATGGCTGTGCAGATGAATCGGGGTCTTGGTATGAGCCTTCAATTCCTTGATCAGCTCATAGGCATCATACGGAGCCAGGAGACCGGCCATATCCTTAATGCAGATAGAGTCAGCACCCATGTCATCAAGGGCTTTGGCTTTCTTCACATAATATTCGAGGTTATACACCTCACCGCCCAGACGGGGCTGGGTCAGGGTGTAGCAGATGCAGCCCTGGAAATGCTTGCCGCATTTTTTGATCTCTTTAACAACCGTCTCAAAGTTACGGTAGTCGTTCAGAGCGTCAAAAGTACGGAAAATATCCATACCGTTTTCAGCGGACCGCTCAACAAAAGCGGTAGCCAGATCGTCAGCATAGTTCCGGTAGCCCACCAGGTTCTGGGCGCGAAGCAGCATGGAGAAAGGAGTCTTTTTGATGTAGCGTTTCAAGGTCCGCAGACGCTCCCACGGATCCTCATTGAGGAAACGGTGCATGGTGTCGAAGGTAGCACCACCCCACGTCTCAAGGGCCCAGAAGCCGATCTCATCCATACGCTCGGCGACAGGAATCATGTCTTCCGTACGGCCGCGTGTTGCGAAAAGTGATTGATGACCATCACGCAGGCTCAGATCCATAACCTTGACCGGATTTTCAGCTTTAGGCCGATTGGCATCGAAATTCAAGGCGGTCATTTTTACTTGGTCGCTCATTGTCTGTATCTCCCTATTTGTACGTTATCGTTGAACGTTTAAAATCCAAAAACCGTCAGAAGCGTTTCATTTGAATTATGCTTCGCAAATTCATGATATCCTGACGACCGGCAAGTGCCCACAAATTCGGCACTACCTGAACAGGTTTGATGGCAGCCTGTTGCGCCAGATACGCGGCTTCCTCTTCCTGCATCATGTAGGCGTTGACTGCGCTCAAAGCTGCAGCCATTTTTTTGTGCATATCTGCCATTCTATGATCCTCTCTTGTGGTGGCCCGCTCCCAGAACGAGCCGATGCATGCGAGTGCTTACAGCGGAATATTGCCGTGTTTCTTCATCGGGAGCGTACCACGTTTCCCTTGAATCGACTCCAGCGCATTAATAACGCGGGTCCGGGTCTCAGCCGGCTCAATCACGTCATCAATGTATCCACGCTCTGCAGCACAGTACGGATTGGAAAAGTTTTCGTTATATTCGGCTTCCTTCTCCGCCAAAAATGCTTTTGGATCCTCTGCACCTTTCGCACCTTTTGCGTAAAGGACCTCAACTGCACCCTTGGAACCCATAACGGCGATCTCACCGGTCGGCCAGGAGTAGTTGATATCGCAACGCAGATGCTTGGAGGACATAACGCAGTATGCACCACCATATGCCTTACGGGTAATGATGGTGATTTTGGGCACAGTGGCCTCTGCATAGGCGTACATTAATTTCGCGCCGTTGCGGATAACACCACCGAACTCCTGGTTTGTACCAGGAAGGAACCCGGGCACATCAACGAAGGTGATAACCGGGATATTAAAACAGTCGCAGAAGCGAACAAAACGAGCGCCCTTAATGGAAGAATCGATATCAAGAACACCAGCGTAATACGATGGCTGATTGGCTACGATACCAACAGCCTTACCGCCATAACGGGCAAAACCGACGACAATGTTGGGGGCAAAGGTTTTCTTGATTTCAAAGAAAATGCCGTCGTCAACCGTCTCCATGATGACTTTCTTCATATCATAAGCGGCATTAGGATTGTCCGGAATGATATCATTGAGCATGGGAGACTTGCGGCCAATGGGATCGTCGCAGGGAGTATCCGGAGGATTCTCCAGATTGTTCTGCGGGAGATAGCTCATCAAATCTTTGATGTACTGGATGGCATCCATCTCGTCTTCAGCGGCGTAGTCGGTTACACCGGACTTGGTGGTATGCATCACGGCACCGCCGAGTTCCTCGGTGGTGACATCTTCATGACAAACGGTCTTCACAACTTTCGGGCCGGTCAGGAACATGTAGGACTGCTCTTTGACCTGAATAATGAAGTCGGTCAATGCAGGAGAATACACAGCACCACCGGCGCAGGGACCAAACACGCCGGAAATCTGCGGAATAACACCCGAAGAGAGAACGTTGCGGGTAAAAATTTCCGTATAACCGCACAGTGCCTCAATACCTTCCTGAATACGGGCACCACCGGAGTCGTTCAGACCAATGACCGGGATACCGTTGCGGGCGCCCAGATCCATGACCTTACAAATTTTCTCGGCCAGAGTTCCTGAAAGTGAACCGGCGAGTACGGAAAAATCCTGCGCATAGACATAGACCGGACGGCCAGCCAGTTTGCCGATACCGGTGATGATGCCATCTCCGAGGAATTTGATCTTTTCCATGCCGAAATTGTAGCAGCGATGGAGTTTGAAGGCATCGTACTCTTCAAAACTACCCGGATCCAACAACGCGGCAATACGCTCACGTGCAGTCATCTTGCCTTTGGCGTGGATCTTGTCAATTTTATCCTGACCGCCGCCAAGTAAGGCTTTGGCCCTTTTTTGCTTAAGTTGCTCTAATTTTTCCTTAGTGCTCATGCTATCTCCTTGCTGCAGAATTCAATAAAATTCCGTGCCCGACGATTATGAAAAGCCCAAGCAGCGCCGGATGGAGCATCCGGCGCTGTTTCTTCAGGCAAATCAACCTTTATATACTTCCTTGCAGAGCTCGCCCAACTTACCAAGGTTGGCGCAGTGATGAACACCGCTGGCCTTCATAGCCGCGATTTTTGCTTCGGCTGTTCCCTTGCCACCACTGACGATAGCACCAGCATGACCCATACGACGGCCAGGAGGAGCCGTCAAACCGGCGATGAAACCAACCACTGTTTTCTTGCAATTGGCTTTGATCCAGTCGCAGGCATTTTCCTCAGCGTTACCGCCGATCTCACCGATCATGACGATAGCCTTGGTCTCAGGATCATCATTGAAGGCCTTGAGACAGTCAATGAAGTTGGTGCCGTTGATGGGGTCACCACCGATACCGATAACGGTGGTCTGCCCGAAACCGTTCTGGGTCAACTGATGTACGGCCTCATAGGTCAGGGTCCCAGAGCGGGACACGATACCCCACGGTCCACCGGGTTTGTGGATCGGGCCAGGCATAATGCCGACCTTGCACTCGCCAGGAGTAATGATACCAGGGCAGTTCGGACCGATCAGACGGGTAGGTTTGGTCAACAGATAATTTTTTACCCGCATCATGTCCAATATCGGAATACCTTCCGTGATGCAGATTACCAGTTCGATACCTGCATCAGCAGCTTCCAGGATGGCACCAGCTGCAAAAGGCGGCGGTACCAGAATCATGGAGGCGTTACATCCCGTTGCCTTACGTGCATCCGCAACAGTATTGAATATTGGAACATCATCCATCTTCTGTCCGCCTTTACCAGGGGTAACACCGGCAACAACATTGGTGCCGTAGGCAATACAGGAACGGGTATGGAACTGGCCTTCTTGGCCGGTGATGCCTTGAACGAGTAACCGGGTATTTTTATTAACGAAAACGCTCATTATCTTCCTCTATAGGTATAAGTTTTACGCTTCTCAAATCTGCGTTGTCATATATCCAGTGATCACAATGGGCCATAGGCCCGCTTGTACTCAACCTTATCAGGCAACGAGCTTGGCTACCTTCTCGGCAGCATCGGCCAGATCTTTGGCGGTGGTCAGCTTCAATCCAGATTCAGCAAGAATACGGCGGCCTTCCTCAACATTGGTGCCTTCCATACGTACAACAACAGGCACCGCAAGTTTCAGTTTGGTTGCCGCATTCACAACACCTTGAGCCAAGATGTCGCAACGCAGAATACCGCCGAATACGTTAATCAAAATACCCTTAACAGCAGGATCTTTCATAATCAGACGGAAACCATTCTCAATGGCCTCCTCATTGGCACCACCACCGACATCGAGGAAGTTGGCAGGAGAAGCGCCAGCCAATTTGACAATATCCATGGTGGCCATGGCCAGACCAGCACCGTTCACGATGTTACCGACATTACCATCCAGGTGAATGTAGTTGAGGCCATACTTGGAAGCTTCAACTTCACTCGGATTCTCTTCATCAACATCGCGCATTTCTTTGACATCCGGATGTCTGAAGAGCGAGTTGTTATCGATATCCATCTTGGCATCCAAAGCGAGGATGTTGCCCTCGGCGGTGATGATCAGCGGATTGATCTCAACCATGGAGCAGTCATAAGCCATGAACAGATCGTAGAGATTTTTCAGCAGGGCACTCATCTGTTTTTGCAGTGCTTTATCGGTCAGTCCCAAGCCGAAACACACTCTGAGGGCATGGAACGTCTGGAAACCAATGATGGGGCTGATATTGACGGTAATGATCTGCTCAGGGGTTTTGGCAGCGACTTCCTCAATATCCATACCACCAGCCTGGCTGCAGACGATGGCGACAGTCGCGGTCTCACGATCAGGGATGATGGAGAGGTACAGTTCTTTCTTGATGTTCAGTCCTTCCTCAACCAACACCTTGCGTACCAGTTTGCCCTGGGCACCGGTCTGTTTGGTGACCAGTGTCATGCCAATGATGGAGTCGGCAACAGCTTTCACGTCGTCTTTGGACTTGGCGAGCTTAACACCGCCGCCTTTACCACGACCACCGGCATGAACCTGAGCTTTGACGACGATCGGGTACCCGAACTCCTCACCTATCTTCGCGACTTCGTCGGAAGTAAATGCAAGTTTCCCCTTGGGGGTTGGTACGTTGAATTTTCGGAACAATTCCTTGGCCTGATACTCATGAATTTTCATAGACGCATCCTTTTGCGGTGAACCTCACCTGACGGCAAGATCCCCTGAGAAATAAATGTGAATTCAAGTCCCCTTTACCAATCCTTACCGCGTGGCGCTTCGAGCGTGATCCACGTGTTCTTTGAGCAAAAAGCCAACAAAAGTTGAAGAGAAATTCGTGCACAGTCCTCATGGGGATACCATGACACGCCCTGGAACTCAGACAACCCGCGACCTTTTCCCCAAAAACAGTCCATCCTCCCTTGACGCCACAAAAAAATTTATAACATGATGGCGTTTACTATCCAGCACGATGCAAAAGAAAAAATAAGTAATGACACACTTGAGGGCTGCCGTATCAAAAGCAGGCAGAATGGGAGGTGCAGCGCGCGGAAAGAATGTACCAAAGACGTACGAATCCCCGTTTCATCATACGTCACCAGCCCGCATGGTTTGAATTCGGGGTTTTCCGAGAGCACCGGAACCGCTGCTGTTTTCGAAAAAGCCACTCAAATTCTGCCCACTGCATTTCTTGGCAGAACGTGTCTTAAAGTGATGTTAAGGGAAGAGGATGTTGAAAGTGGACCTTTTTCGGTTGATCTGACGGAGACGTTCGGCAGGAAATTTCACATCCGCGGCTTTGACGATCTGCCCGCAGATATGCTCCAGAGGCCCTGCAAAAACGCCCTAAACCATTCCGACAATAACATACACAACAGCCACTTCCGAAAAAATCACTCAAAACTTCAGCACTTATAACCAAACCGCCGACCAAGAGTCAAGTGATAAATATGCTTAAAAAGGGCTCCTTCTCGGGGGCAGGAAATGGAACCTATTGACAACCTGCAGAAATTTTCAATTTACAGAAAATTTTCCATACCGTTCCCCGCATCTCGGCACGGATATGAACAGGTCGAAAGATGCATCTTACCTGTTTCAGGCAACATTGTGCGCATCTGGTGTTTAAAAAAATAAAATTAACCCCAAAATGACTGTAACGGGTGCGTCCCGCTTCCCGGTTATGCATTTTTTACTGCTTTCTTTGGAGATGGCACCTTTTTACGCCCACTGATGTTGTCGATATGGAGTTCCAGATGATCAATGATAATCCCGGTATAACGCTGAATATTATCAAGAATATATTTGCGCAATGTATGCAGCTCGCCGGACAGCGTTTTGCCAAAGGGAACATCGATAAAAATATCGATGTCATAGCCAGACCGGCTCTTTTTAACCTTAATCTTGCGGATGAGGATTTCTCCATCATACTCATCAATGCAATGGAGAATCATCTGAGTCAGGGCTGCTTCTGAAATACTTACCGTGCCCTTGACAAGATTTTCCTGAAACTGGGGCTGAACCACGGATTTTTCAAAAAACTGGGACTGCTTGGTCCCGTTTTTGTCCCGTCCGCCTTTAAAAAAAATGCGGATGGTATCAGAAAGAATCTGTGCATAATCACGCTTCACTTCGATGGCAGGCACGGGAATGACATGCTTCCCCTCTTCAAAACGTGACTTTATCGCATTTTCAATATCCTGCTGACTGGCGATTTCCTCAATTTTAATGATCTGGCTGATTGGTGGCAGTTCCAGTGCATTGGCCACCTGGGTGACCATTTTCTCCGAAGTGCCCAGCAGCAGGATCCGCTTGATTTTCTTTTCCTGGATTTTGGCGACTACGCTTTTGCGATGCGTCTCATCGGTGAACAGCGCTGTCTTGATGGCGCTGATATAGTTTTTTTCCTGCTTGGCCGACTTCCCGGCCAAAATGGTGTTTTCGTGAATAAGGAGACCATCATCAATGATGTAGGGCACATCAAGTTTTTCTGCCAGCAACCTGGCCCGAAAACTTTTCCCGGTTCCGGATTTCCCAACCAGGGCGTAGACGCAGATCCCCTGCAGACGGCCCTTGATCCGGCTGTAGAATTGATAGATCTCCTTTCCCGTCAGGTAGATCCATTGCTGATCTTTACTGCTTTTTCCTATGCTGCTAACCATGAATATGTAAATTACAGTTCGTTCAATCCGGCAAAATTATTACCATGATAGTAGAGTCATTTCCTTGTTTACACAACAGAAAATGAGCATTTCTGTCATCTGTCCGGCATTTTCTATTCCATCCACCATGCATCCAGCCACTGATCGGCACCATAGTAACGAGGCGCGGTCTGCGGATATTTCAGTTTGGCGGCATATGCCAGGCGATGATACCCAATGTACCAGTTGGGCACCACATAGTAGCCGTACCACAGTACCCGGTCCAATGCATGACAGGCGGTCACCAGACTTTTCTGGTCCTGGGCATAGATCACCGCCTTAACCAGATCATCCACCACCGGGCTTTTGATGCCGATAATATTGCGCGATCCTTTCCGATCAGCCGCTTCTGAGGTCCAGTAGTCGCGCTGCTCGTTCCCCGGTGACTGGGATTGCCCGAAAACGGCCACCACCATGTCAAAATCAAAATTTTTCACCCGGTCAGCGTAGAGTGCCGGATCCACGGTGCGATAACTGACACTGATGCCAAGTTTTGCCAGATTGGCCACATAGGGGGCAATCACCCGGGAAAAAGCGTCACCGGTCAAAAGGATCTCAAACTGGAAAGGTTCCCCCTGTGCGTTCACCAGTTTTCCGTCACGCACGTTCCAGCCCGCCTTGGCCAGCAGTTCCTGGGCCTGCCGCAAATTGCCGCGGAGGCTCGAAGGCGGATCCGTGGTAGGCGGTGTCAGGGGCGTGGTGAACACCTCAGGTGGCAGTTGGGCACGAAACGGCTCCAGCAGTTTCAGTTCATCCGCATCCGGCAGTCCTGTTGCCGCATAATCCGAGTTGGAAAAGTAGGAATTATCGCGGGTGTACTGGGAGAAAAAGAGTGTTTTGTTGGTCCATTCAAAATCAAAGGCTAACCCCAACGCCTGGCGCACCAGAGGGTTCTGAAAAATGGGGCGTCTCGTATTGAAGGCAAATCCCTGCATTCCCGCGTCGTTTTTGTTGGGAAAGGTCTTTTTGATCAATTCCCCATTATCGAAGCGAGGCCCCTCCATATCCCGGCTCCACTGCTTGGCAATAGTGACCAGCATGAAATCAAACTCGCCCGCCTTGAACGCCTCCAGACTGACCACCGGATCCTTGAAATACTTGATGACAATATTCTGGAAATTGAACATGCCACGCCGCACGTTCAGATCTTTGGCCCAGTAGTTGGGATTTTTGGTGTAGGTGATCGATTTACCCGTCTGCACATCACTGACCACATACGGCCCGCTGCCCACCGGAATCGTCATGGATCCGCTGCCGTCACCGTTGAAAGGATGACTGGTGTAAAATTTCTTACAGAGTACTGGCAATTGCGCTGCAATCATGTGCAGCTCACGGTTGGGCCGGGTAAAATCAAAGCGGATTTTGTGCGGCCCCAGAATCACAGCCCGGGCAATATCATGAAAATAGAGCTGATAGGATGGATGCGCCTGATCACTTTTCAGAGTATTGAGCGAAAACTGCACATCCTCCGCCGTGACCGGGGTACCATCAGAGAAGCGGGCCTGCGGATTCAATGTAAAGGTGACTGATTTTCTGTCCGGAGCCAGCTCAATATCGGAAGCAATCAATCCATACTCCGCATAGGGTTCATCCAAACTGGCCACGGCCAGGGGCTCGAACACGTACGACGACAACCCCATGGGCGCTTCGCCCTTCAGGGTAAAGGGATTCATCTTGTCAAACCCGCCCAGATCGTGCAGTACCAGCGTGCCGCCGCTTTTAGCCTGAGGCGAGGTGTAGTCGAATCGTTCAAAGCCCTTGGGATATTTCAAGTGGCCATCCAGGCTGACCCCATGGGCGGCCCAGGCGGAAACGGCAGGGAAAATAATCAGCAAACCATTCAGTAAAAAAAACAGCAATATATGGAAAAAACGGCGCAGGATCATGGGCAGTCTCGCAGAAAAAAAACAGAGGACAGTTTCTGGCACTGTCGGAATTTGTTCAGTATACGCAATTAGAAAAACAAAGTACAGATTTCCCTCGGGTTCTGTCCAGCCGGCCTCTTATCCGTCGCAAAAAAATTGACGAACTCCATTCTCGTGTGTAATGAATGCAGATTTACGTAAAGAAAAGAAGGGTATTCTGCCCTCTTGTCTATTTATTTGTGTTTATCGACCGGAGCACACCATGGGACAAACCATTACCGAAAAAATCTTTGCCTCGCATCTGCGGGACACCCCAACACCAGGCAACATGGTCCTTGATATTGACGTCATCATGTGCCATGAAATCACCACGCCCATCGCCATCATGGACCTCATGGAAAAAGGTATGGACAAGGTCTGCGACCAGAAACGCATCAAGGCGGTGATTGATCACGTGACCCCGCCCAAGGATTCCAAGACCGCCACTCAGGCGAAGATCATGCGTGACTGGGCCCGGCGTCATCAGATTAAAGATTTTTTCGATATCGGCCGCAACGGCGTCTGCCATGCCCTGTTTCCGGAAAAAGGGTTTATCCGCCCCGGTAACACGGTGATCATGGGCGACTCCCACACCTGTACCCACGGTGCATTCGGGGCCTTTGCCGCTGGTGTTGGCACCACGGACCTGGAAGTGGGTATTTACAAGGGCGTCTGCGCCTTCCGCGCGCCCAAATCCCTGAAGGTTGAGGTGACCGGCACGCTGCCCAGGGGCGTATTCGCCAAGGATGTGATCCTCAACATCATCAAACAGCTCACCGTGAACGGCGCCACCGACATGGTCATTGAATTTCATGGCCCGGTGATTGATGCCATGTCCATGGCCTCGCGCATGACGCTTTGTAACATGGCCGTGGAAGCGGGCGCCACCTCCGGTGTCTGCCAGCCGGATCTGGTCACCGCGAACTACCTCTGGCCCTTTATCAAGGATGAGTACAAAAGCCCGGAGGACGCTGCCGCCGCCTTTGCCACATGGCGCTCCGACAAGGACGCCCACTACGAGCGTGTGCTCACCATCGACGTATCCAAACTGGTGCCTCAGGTGACCTTTGGCTACAAGCCCGATCACGTCAAGGATGTCACCGAAATGGCGGGTACCCCGGTGGACCAGGTCTACATCGGTTCCTGCACCAACGGCCGTATCGAGGATCTGCGCGAGGCTGCCAGCATCGTCAAGGGCAAACGCATCAGCGATAACCTGCACGCCATTCTCGTGCCAGCGACCCCCAAAATTTATTCACAGGCCCTGGATGAAGGACTTATCAAAATCTTCATGGACAGCGGTTTCTGCGTGATGAACCCCACCTGCGGCGCCTGTCTGGGCATGAGCAGCGGCGTGCTCGCCGAGGGCGAGGTCTGCGCCTCCACCACCAACCGTAACTTCAACGGCCGCATGGGCAAGGGCGGCATGGTGCACCTGA
Organism: Desulfobulbus sp.; assembly: GCA_036746815.1. Lineage (GTDB taxonomy): Bacteria > Desulfobacterota > Desulfobulbia > Desulfobulbales > Desulfobulbaceae > Desulfobulbus. The sequence continues at coordinate 5,730 of DAIODL010000018.1, read as the reverse complement.
TGAGCCCGGCCACCGCCGCGGCCACCGCCATTGCCGGTGTCATCACCGATCCCCGGCCCTCCATGTGCTAAGCTTTAACCAATAAGGAATTCCCATGAAACAGTTTGGCGGCCCCGCGGCCTTTATCGATAGAAGCGACATCAACACCGACGAAATCATTCCGGCCAAATATCTGACGGAAATCACCAAAAAAGCGCTGGCACCGCACCTGCTGGAGGACCTCTACCTGGAAGGACAGAAGTTCGACCCGCATTCCCAGGAACTGCAGGAGGCCAAGGTCCTTATCACCCGCTCCAACTTCGGCTGCGGGTCCTCCCGTGAGCACGCGGTATGGGCACTTGAAGTCAATGACATCAATGTGGTCATTGGCGAGAGCTTTGCCCGCATCTTCCGTCAGAACATGTTCAACTGCGGCATTCTCGCTGTGGAGCTGACAAAAGAAGATCTGGACAAACTTTTCGCTCTCACTGGCAAGGTGATGGTTGCGGTGGACCTGGAAGGCGAAAAGCTGACCGCCACAAGCGATGGCGGCCAGGTTACCTGCACCTTCAAGCTCAATCCCTTTGACAAACAATTGATCGGCGCCGGCGGCTGGCTCGCCTACGCGGATGCAAAGTATTGAGTGCTGTCATTGTTCTGCATGAATACGCCTGCTGAGGAACATATCCGCAAGGACCGCTTCGCCAACCGGCTGGGCGCGACCATGGAGATCATCGAGCCCGGTTACAGCCGGGTTTCGCTGACCGTGACCAAAGACATGCTCAACTTCCACGGTATCACCCATGGCGGTCTGGTGTTCGCCCTGGGTGACATCGCCTTTGGCGCGGCCAGCAATGCTTCCGGACAAATTGCTCTGGCGCTGAACGTGGCCATCAATTTCCTGAAGGCCACCGGCGAGGGCGACCATCTGGTGGCTGAAGCCCGCGAAATTCAGGCCAACGGCCCCACGGCCCTCTATGACATTGTGGTCACGGAAGAAAAGAGTGGCCAATGTATTGCCAAAAGTCAGGCAACGGTCTATCGTAAGCGTTCCAACTTTATTTAGGCTCCTCACCATTTTTTCGGGTGGGGCTTTTTTGTTTCCGGTTTTATTTTCAATTTCCTGCCCGGCATGGCCGGGTTTATGAGGCTTGTATGGATCCAACGTTTTCCGATCGCATCAACGATGTGCCCAAGTCCTTTATCCGGGAAATCCTCAAGGTCACCGTTGATCCCTCCATCATCTCTTTTGCAGGCGGCCTGCCCAACCGCAAATTTTTCCCGGTCAAAGGATTGCAGAAAGCAGCCTGGGACGTGTTCGAGGAGGCAGGCGAAGAAATCCTCCAATACTCCAACTCCGAAGGGTATATCGGGCTGCGTCAGTTCATTTCCGACCGCTATAAGGAGCGTGAGGGACTGGATATTCCGGTGGATCACATCCTCATCACCACCGGTTCCCAGCAGGGGCTGGACCTGATGGGTAAAACCTTCCTCAACCGGGGTGACGACGTCATTATCGAGGAACCGGGTTATCTGGGCGCCATCCAGGCCTTTGCCATGTACCGGCCCCGTTTCAATCCAGTACCGGTGAATGAGGAAGGGCTGGACATCGCCAAACTGGCCGAGGTGCTCAAAACGAGAGAGCCCAAGCTGCTGTATACGGTGGCCAACTTCCAGAATCCCGGCGGCACCACCTATACCAACGAGAACCGGCAGGCAGTGGCAGACCTCATCAAAAAGACCTCCTGCTTCATCATTCAGGATGATCCCTACGGCAACCTGCGCTTTGCAGGAGAACCCAAGCGATCGTTCAAGCATTTCGCTCCGGACAACACGGTGCTGCTCGGCTCCTTCTCCAAGATCGTGGCGCCGGCATTGCGCCTTGGCTGGCTGGTGGCGCCGCCTGAGATTATGGATAAGGTCATCATTGCCAAACAGGCCGCGGACCTGCACTCCGACTACATGGCGCAGCGCATCCTTGACCGTTTTCTCAAGGACAACGATATCAACGCCCATGTCGCAAAAATCGTTGACCAGTACGGGAAACAGAAGGAGGCTATGGTGCAGGCAATCAAACAATACTTTCCGCCGGGAATCAAATCGACCAACCCCGAAGGCGGTATGTTCTTGTGGGTTACCCTGCCTGAAGGGATGTCGTCCCTGAAGCTCTTTGACGCGGCCATTAAGAAAAAAGTGGCTTTTGTGCCCGGCTCGCCCTTTTACGTCGACCGCACAGACACCAATACCCTGCGGCTCAACTTCTCCTGTTCCGATGAGCCGACCATTTTTGAAGGGATCAAGCGTCTGGGCGAAACCATCCGCGAGTTGTCATAAGACAGAAGAAACCGACCTCCTTTTCGAACGGGAAAAACACTGGTTCTGGCTGTCCTTCTGCCTGGTACCCGCCTGCAACGACGAGCACAAGGCGCGGGAACATCGGCAGCCTAACCCCTCAGGAACAGGTGGGTGGAGCGGCTGCAGCGGTAATACGCCAGTTCATTGACCGGGCCCAAAATGTTCGTGCAATAACTACGCGTGAGGACGAAAAACTTTATCAGGTGATCGGGAATCAGCCCTATTTTCAGGCAATTAAGATTTTCCCCGGCGCGGGCCGATTATCTTTCCGGACTACCCACAAACAATGTGTTTCTTCAGCCTGTGGCATCAGTTTGGTGCCGCAGGCTTTTTTTTCCAGTTTCCACACGCAAGAACCTCCTCTCTGCGAGTTTACATACACTTCGCTCTTCTCTGACTTCCAGGCAGAATTTCCCCAAAATACAACCGCAAAAAGCATTTGTTTTTTTGTTGACTAGTTATATTTAAAAAAATATAACGAATCAATTCTGTTGGCCTGCACATTATTGGGCAACAACCCCTGCGCGTGACGCTCAATCCACCGTCTCTGTAAGGAGGGCGACCTTGAAACTCCAAGCTGGTTGTTTCGTTATTCTTCTCTTCACCTTGTACTGGACAGGAATCACCAGCGCCTCCGCGGCATTCACCGGGGAAGGACAAGGACCTGAACAGGTGGTCATGCAATCAACCGTTGATCCGGAAAAGGTGCCCAAACCCGCCTATCTGCCCCACCATGAACATCAATGGCTTGAGTGTGATGGCTGCCATCACACCAAAAGCAGGAATGGGAAAAAGGTGGATTGGACGCCGGGACAGCCTATTGAAAAGTGTGAAACCTGCCATAACAGCAAGGCAGGTCTGCAGGAACAATTCGCTACCCTGAAACGGGCTGGCCACAAACTCTGCATGGAATGTCATATAAAAAGTAATGCGGCGCTAGCGCAGTGCGGTGTTTGCCACCGTCCAAAATAACGTGCATCAAACAACTCAAGCCCACGGAACGATCATGCAAAAAGAACAGCAAAGCGAAGCAGGCATTTCCCGCCGTCAATGGATATGTGGAGCCGGCACCTTGCTCACCACAGCAGCACTCGCCCAGATCCAGGGCTGGCTGCCGTCTGCCCGGGCAGCTGGCGGGCCCACGGAAAAATGGCCCTGGCCCTATGTAAAACTCGACCCTACCGAAACCGCGGAACTGGCCTACAAAGAATGGTATCGGGTGTTCTGCGGATGCGCGGTCATCAGCAGTGTGTTTACCCAACTCCGGGAAAAGGTCGGCGAACCATATCTTTCCTTTCCCATTGATGCCTTTGTGTTTCTTGAAGGTGGTATGTCCAGCTGGGGTACGATCTGCGGTTCCAATGCGGGCGCCAATATCGTGGCTAATCTTATCATCGGCCCCCGTATCGCAGGTTCTCCAGAGGGACAACTGATTGGCACTGACATTATGCAGTGGTACTGCGAGACCGCACTGCCCGTCTTCAAACCCAAAAAACCAAAAATCTGGGACGAAATCCCCCAGACCGTCAGCGGATCACCGCTCTGCCACGTCTCGGTGGGGAAATGGATGGCTGTTGCCGACAAAACCATTGGCAGTCCGCAACGGAAAGACCGCTGTGCTCGGGTATCGGCAAGCGTGGCCTATCATCTGGTGGAACTGCTCAATGCCTGGAAGGACGACGACTATGATGAGGAGGGCGACTGGGCCCCCAATTCAAAATACGGCATCAATGCCCAGCCCAACTGCATGGAATGCCACGGGAAAGGGGTGCCGGCTGCACCAATGTCCAAGAAAAGCTGATTGTGCCTGCCCGCGCAGTGCAATGCATGCGCAGAACACACTATTGAAAAGAAGTATGGTGAAAGGGAGCGTGAAAGATGTCACTAAGCTATAAGGAAATGCAGCATATTCTCATGGAAGAGTTGCGGCTGTATCATTTTCCAATCGCTGTTAAATTCTTTTTTGAGCAGCGTGAAGTCGATCAATTCCAACAGGAGCATGATTATTTTGTGCCAGCAAAGCCCCTCACTTTTTGCCAGTGGGAAATCGCCGCCCGCATGAAGGGGCAGGTGGTCTATGCCGATGCAAAACAGCTTGGCTGTTCCAATGCCAAGTGCAGCTTCGGCTGGAAAGAAATAGACGAGGCCGAAATCAAGAGTCACCTCAAATATGTCCGTGATGCAGCGCAGGCAGCCAAGGCTGTCCAGGTAAAACCACGCCTCAAACCAGGGTTACTTGGTATAGCGGTGGCACCACTGAGTGAGGCCAAATATCGGGCCGATACTATCCATTTTTATTGTGACAACATGCAGGCCTACCATCTTGCCGTGGACTGGATGTCCGTGGCTGATACCTATCCCATGCACAGTAACATCACCATCAATTCCTCAACCTGTGCGGGCAATGTGTACGTGTACCAGAATAAACTGGCCAATATGCTGCCAGCCTGTTCCGGATCATACAATGCTGGCAAGACGGAACGGGGTGAAATCAATTTCATCATGCCGGAGGTACACCTCGAGCCACTTGTCAGCCAGATGCTCAAGCGTAAGGAAACGGCGGGAAGTGTATCGCTTACCCGCCCCGGCGATGGATTTCCTGGCGCGGATATCTGCAAGAATTGCCCGCTTATTCTTTTTACAAAAGGGAAGAAGGCAAGACCATAACAAAGACTTCTTCTCCCTGGCCGGACAAGAAATAAGCATATGGGGAATGCTGGACGCTGCGCATCCTCATTTTCAAGGACAAGGGAACGTCTCCAAACAAAAAAACCAGCGGCATCAGAACGATGCCCGCTGGTTTTTTTGTGCAGGCTGGCGAGGTATCGGGAAAAAATCGTGTCCGGGGTTATAAGCCCAGTGCCGCCAGCGCCGTAACCGCCTTCTCCTGTTCCGGTGAAAGCGTCTGGGGAATACGGATGGCAATCTTCACCAGCAGGTCGCCCCGCTTGCCAATGGGACCCGAGGGCAGCCCATGCCCCTTGATACGTAGCTTGGCCTCCTGCTGCACGCCCGGCGGTACCTTGACATTGAACTTTTTCCCTTCCAGGCTGGTCACCTCAATGCTCGTTCCCAGACAGGCCTCACTGAAAGGAATACGTTGCTCCAGCACCAGATCATCATCAATACGCTGAAACTGCGGATGGGGTGCCACCTGTATCTTGAGGTAGAGATCACCGGGAGGACCGCCTGAGGGGGAGGATGCACCCTTGCCGCTCAGCCGCAGCCGTTTGCCGTCTTCAATGCCCTTGGGAATTTTGACCGACACATTCTGCGGACGGCCATCCTGACGCAGGCTGACGGTTTTTTCCGCGCCATGCAGTACGTTTTCCAGACTCACGCTCAGCTCGTAGGTGAGATCAGCGCCTTTCACCGGCTGTGGACCGCAACCACCTC
>DAIODL010000017.1:0-16441 GCA_036746815.1 Desulfobulbus sp. | reverse complement strand
TGAATATTTTGCCCAGAAGCAGCCCGCTATTCTGCCCAATATCCCGACGGAACAAAAACCGTCCCAAGAAGAGTCCGGGCAAAAAACGCAGCAGCAAAAACACGTTCAGGGGCAGACGGGCGTCTGATCAATCCAGGGCCTTCTTCCAGGAACGCTTCCCTCTATCTATCGAATGGACACAACCATGTCTACCTCCCTGCGCTGCTTTACCGCCTATGACGTTCGTGGAAAAATCCCCGAAGACTTTGATGAACAGATTGCCCTGCACATTGCCCTGGCCTTTGTCCAGCAGTGCCGCATCCGCACCATGGTGCTCGGCAGGGACATGCGTCTGACGAGCCCGCTTATCGCGCAGACCATCACCGAGGGCCTGCTGGCCCAGGGGGTCAATATCATTGATATTGGTCTCTGCGGCACTGAAGAAGTCTATCATGCGGTGTTCAGCGGCGAAAAAGAGGGGGTTGATGGGGGCATTATGATCACCGCCAGCCATAATCCTGCTGCCTATAATGGCATGAAAATCGTGCAGCGCGGCTCCCGGCCGGTTTCCTCTGACAGTGGTCTGCTGGAGATGGAACGAATGGCGGCAGACCCTGCATGGTGTGCCGAAAAAATGACGAATAAAGCCCCGCAGCCCGGCACCTGCACCGCACGCCCGGAGAAAACAAAGTACATTCAGCATCTGTTCTCCATGGTCGACTGCTCAGTCATGCGTCCCCTGACCATCGTTGTGAATCCCGGCAATGGCTGTGCCGGTCCGGTGGTGGATCTGCTTGCCGCGCACCTGCCCTTTACCTTTATCCGCATGAACTACGAGCCGGACGGCTCTTTCCCCAACGGCGTGCCCAACCCGCTGCTTCCAGAAAAACGGGAAGCCACGGCGAAGGCGGTGCGGGAACACAAGGCGGATCTGGGCATTGCCTGGGATGGTGATTTTGACCGCTGCTTTTTTTACGATGAAACAGGACGCTTTATCGAAGGTTATTATATCGTCGGCCTGCTGGCTGTGGCACTTTTGCAGCAGGTTCCAGGAGCAACCATCCTGCACGATCCCCGCCTGACATGGAACACCATGGAGATGGTAAAGGCGGCGGGTGGAGTACCGGTGATATGTCGCACAGGGCATGCCTTTATCAAGGAAAAGATGCGCTCCAGCAATGCAGTGTACGGCGGCGAAATGTCCGCCCACCACTATTTCCGCGACTTTGGCTTCTGCGATTCCGGCATGATCCCCTGGCTTCTGGTCTGCAGACTGATGAGCAAAACCGGCAAACCGCTCTCCGCCCTGTGCAATGAGCGCATGGCCGCTTTTCCTGTCAGTGGTGAAATCAACTCCACCGTTGCCGATCCCGATGGAGTGATTGCCCGCATTGAAGCATTATATGCTGCAGGTAAAAAGGAATATATCGACGGGTTATCCGTGGAATACCCTGATTTTCGTTTTAACCTCAGAAAATCCAACACCGAGCCCGTATTGCGGCTGAATGTCGAAACCCGGGCGGACCAGGCGCTGCTGCGGCAGAAAACAGAGGAACTTCTGCACATCATTCGTGCTGAATAATTTTATTGACTGCGAGGTAGGTAATGGGCATTCAACCTGTCATTCTTGCCGGAGGAACCGGTTCCCGTCTGTGGCCACTCTCCCGAGAGCTCTATCCCAAACAGGTTATCCGGCTGACTGGAGAACTGTCTCTGTTGCAGAACACTGTCAAGCGGATGAACCAGCTTGATGTCGACGAGGTGGCTGACCCCATCATTGTTGTTGGTGAAGAGCATCGCTTTCTTACCAAAAGTCAGATTGATGCCCTGAAATGTTTCGATCATTACCGGATTCTGCTGGAACCCTGTGGAAAAAATACCGCACCTGCCATTTACGGTGCAGCCGCCTTCATGGCCGCCCATGGTCGGAGTGAGGATATACTGCTGGTCCTGCCCGCAGATCATCTGGTGAAAAAGCCCACAGCTTTTGCCCAGGCAGTGGCGCAGGCTGCACAGCTCGCCAGACAGGGACAGATTGTCACCTTCGGCATTGTACCGGATCATCCGGAAACCGGTTATGGATACATTGCCCGCGGTGATGGCAACAAGGTGGAAAGCTTTGTCGAAAAACCGGATCTGGTCACTGCACAGACCTATGTAGAGAGTGGCCGCTATTTCTGGAACAGCGGTATGTTTGCCTTTACCGCTGAAACGCTCCTCACCGAGATGCAGTCTCTTTGTCCCCAAATCGCCGACCAGATGCACCTGGCTGTGGAACAGGGAACGGAAGACGGTGTTTTCTTCCGGTTTGATCCTTTGGCAATGCAGGCCTGCCCGGAAGATTCCCTTGACTACGCGCTCATGGAAAAAACCCGTAAGGCGGCCGTGGTTCCGGCGGACATCGGCTGGAGTGATATTGGTTCCTGGCGAGCCCTGTGGGAAATCAGCGACAAGGATGGACAGGGGAACACCGTTTATGGTGATGTGGTGCTTGAAGATGTGCACAACTCCCTGATTCGTGCGGAACATACCCTGGTGGCCACCGTAGGCCTGCGTGACACCCTGGTCGTAGAAACCGCGGACGCGGTCCTGGTTGCGCCGCTGGATCGTTCCCAGGATGTCAAAAAAATAGTTGACCGTCTCAAAAAAGAGAAACGGTTGGAATATCATTCACACCGCACCGTGTACCGCCCGTGGGGCAGTTATACCACCCTGGAACTACAGAACCGTTTCCAGATTAAACGCATTACGGTGAATCCCGGCGCCCGTCTTTCCCTGCAGATGCATCATCATCGCCACGAACACTGGGTGGTGGTCTCGGGAACGGCAAAAGTCCGCAATGGCGAGCAATCCATCCTTCTCAAGGAAAACGAATCAACCTACATCCCCAGCTGTACCATTCACCGCCTGGAAAATCCCGGCGTGATTCCCCTGGAACTGATTGAGGTACAGATTGGCAGTTATCTGGGCGAGGACGATATCGTCCGTTATGACGACGAGTATGGCCGTATTCCCGCAAAATGACCGGCGAACCGTGCAAGGCACAGCCATAACACCACATTTTTGTGCACTTTTCTCTCAACCTTAACAAAAATGGAGCAATGTCAGACAATATATCATTGCTCCATTTTTGCATGTCAGCTCCTATTTCACTTGCTTCTTTCCATTCCTATGCTCATTGGCATTTTTTTTGTATTACTTTCGATAAAATTGTCCCATCATACCCTTTGACCAGATCTGCACGGTTTCATTTGTCAAAAATGATGGCTTCATTCATCCACTTTGTTATTTTTTTGTGGCCTCTGCACCTGAAATGGACTTGTCGCTTGATTATTTTTTGTCATTTTTTTACAGTCCCGTAAGTTTTATGCAAACAGGAATATATTTGCGTCACAATTTTGCGTCTTCTGGCGGATGGTTATCTATTTATATCATGATTCTATGATGCAAAACCAGCCAGAAACCATACTCAAATTCCATGTAATTTTGCCAAGAGACAGAGATCGGTCTGTGGGAAATGTCTTTTGGCATCAGTGGCTGCATCGCTGCTTTCAAGAGCCGATTTCCACCCGAAAAGAGATCATCTGATGGGCACCACCTTACGTTCACAGCAGGAAAACCTAGCCAAAACCTGGAGCCAACGTCTCAGTGGACAGGAAATTCTCCACCGCTGTGCTGCGCTCATTGATGATTTCATCAGCAATCTGTTCCACAATTGCCAAGCTGTTCAGAAGGCTGGCGGAGAAATCTCCATCATCGCTGTCGGTGGCTATGGCCGGCAGGAATTTTTTCCCTATTCGGATATTGACCTGCTTGTCCTGCATGATAAACGGGCGGCAAAACACATACGCAACGTGGTCGAGTCCCTGCTCTATCCCCTCTGGGACGAAGGTTTTGAGGTGGGCCATAGCGTACGGACCGTGAAGGATGCCATCAAATTTGCCAAAACGGATTTCCATTTCCAGGTGTCCCTGCTGGATGCCCGCCTGCTGGCAGGTTCTGCGAAACTTTTTCATGAATTGCGCGAGGCATACAAGAAGAAGGTGCTGGAAGGACACCGCCATCAGTTTGTCCAGACCATGAAAGAGCTTATCCAGGAGCGGTGGGATAAGTACGGTACCCACACCTATCTCCTGGAGCCGCACGTCAAAGAAGGTAAAGGTGGTATGCGTGACCTGCAGTCCATGATGTGGGTGGCCAAGGCGGTTTTTGGTCTGCATGATCTGGATGCCCTGGAAACTTCCGGTATGCTTGAGGCGGGCAACCGACGCTCTCTGGAGGAGTCCTGGTCCATGCTGGCAAAGATCCGCAACCAGCTGCACCTGTTGAGCCACCGGAAAAGTGATCATCTGGTCTTTGATTTCCAGGATGAGGTCGCCGCGGCCCTTGAGTACAAAGACAAGGACGGCATTCTGGGGGTTGAGCGTTTCATGCGCGACGTATACAGCCATCTGCAGACCGTTTCCGTGGTCACGGATCTCTTTTTTGAGCATGTGCACGAGGTACTGGGTCTGACCAGCGGTTCCGCCACAGAGCAGCAGCTGGAACAGTTTATTGTCGCAGTACGCGACACCATCCGCCTCACGGATGTCACGGCCATTGAGACCCGGCCCTATCTGCTTATGCGTCTTTTCCTGCAATCCGGAAGAACCGGTCTCCCTCTGCATCACCGCACACGGCAGACCATCAGCGACCAACTGGGCAAGGTAGATGCGCATTTTCGTTCTTCAAAACGCGTTGCCCATATTTTTCTTACACTTCTCACGGAGTCAAAAAATATTTTTTATATCCTGGAAACCATGCTTTCCACCGGACTGCTGACGCGTTACATCCCTGAATTCGCTGGCGTTGAATCCCTGGCGCAGCACGATCTCTATCATCTCTATACCGTTGACCGCCATCTGCTGCAAACCGTGACCGAACTCCACAAATTACGCCAGACCCGCGCCCATCTTTTTGCGGAATTAAACAATGTTTCCGTACTGTTTCTCGCCGGTCTGCTCCATGATATCGGCAAAGGAAAAAAGACCGACCATTCCGCCCTGGGTTCGGAGATGGTCATGGGCATCAGCAAACGGTTGCATCTTTCGGATGAGGATTGCGACTCGCTTGGCTTCATCATCAGATATCATCTGTATCTTCCTGAAAATGCGATGCGCCGTGATTTTACGGACAATGCCTTTGTGCGCCAGGCAGCGGACCTTATCGGTACCATAGACCGGCTGACCATGCTCTATCTGCTCACCATTGCCGATTCCAAGGCGACCGGACCATCGGCATGGTCGGACTGGAAGGCCAGTCTGCTCGCGGAACTGTATCTCAGCCTCAAAACCTGCCTGAGCGCGAACTGCAATGTCGTTGACCAGGTGACCTGGAAAGAGGAAAGACAGGGCGTTCGCTGGCTGCGGGAACAAATCGCGGACCGCCTCGGCGATATGCTGCCCGCCATTGATATAGCAGAACTTCCTGAAGACTATCTGCTCAGTTACAGTCTGGATGCGGTTCAGCACCACATCACCACCTACACCCAGCAGGCAGACCTTCTGAAAGAAAAATTTCTTCTGTTTGCTGAACGTAGAAAACGGTCCTGGCCTATTCTGATCATGGGGCCGGACAAAGTGGGACTGCTGGCCAAATTCTGCGGCATCCTGGCGTTGCATAATCTCAGCGTCCTGTCTGCACAGATTTTTACCTGGCCCGAAAGCATTGTCGTCGACACCCTGGAGGTGGTTCCAAACAATCCCCTCAGCTTTGACGAACAAAACTGGCAACAGGTGGAACAGGATTTGAACCGAGCTATTGCAGGCGACCTGGATGTGGGAAAACTTCTGCAGCAGAAAATCAACCCGCAGTGTCTGTGGCTCCAGCAGGTACAGCAGCTGGAACGGAAAGTGATCATCGACAATACCACCTCTCAGCAGTACACAATTATTGAGGTATATGGCGGAGATAATCGCTGTGCGCTCTACCAGCTGACACAGACCATTGCGGATTTTGGTCTGGCTATCCACCGGGCACGTATCGCCACGGAAGTGGAACAGCTCATCGATATTTTTTATGTCTGCACCCAGACCGGAACCAAACTGACCGACGAATCAGTGAAAGAAACCATGACGCACTCCCTGATGCAGATCATCAATATAGAGCGGGAGTAAACACGAAGTGGCAAAAAAGAGGCCTTCTGAATGGCTCATAACTGGAAAAGCTGGAGCGCTAAGGTTGTAACGTATCGCCAAACAAAATTTTCTCAAACAAATTTGAATTATGGAGGGATTGGACCGCAGGTATATATTGCATATTTTTGAAATTCAAGTTTCTTTACAGGGCGATGTTTGACAAAAATAACTATTTCTGAGGAAAATTTTCCTCGAAACTTTGTTTTGAACGTTCCAAGCACCATTATCTTAACCTTATGGAGTGTGTATTATGAGTGGAATCCAAGCCCGGCTGAACGCCATTTCGGCAATCATCAACTACAAACCATCCCATCCACCTTTGAATTTCAGTGAAACCAAACCCACTGAGATCTTCGGCTCCAACGTCTTCAATGACAAAGTCATGAAAGATCGTCTGCCGAAACACGTGTATAAATCACTGAAAAACACCATTACCTTTGGTGAAAAGCTGGATCCTTCCGTGGCCGATGTGGTTGCCAACGCCATGAAAGACTGGGCTATCGAAAAGGGCGCCACCCATTTTACCCATGTTTTCTATCCCTTGACTGGTCTGACCGCTGAAAAACACGATTCTTTCCTGGTTCCCGATGGTGAGGGCGGAGCGCTTGCCGAGTTCTCCGGAAAAATGCTCATCCAGGGCGAGCCGGATGCATCTTCCTTCCCCTCGGGCGGCCTGCGCGCCACCTTTGAGGCCCGTGGTTATACCGCCTGGGATGTGACCAGCCCGGCATACATTCTGGAAAACCCCAACGGTACCTTCCTCTGCATCCCCACCGCCTTTGTATCCTGGACCGGTGAGGCTCTGGACAAAAAAACCCCGTTGCTGCGTTCTCTGCAGGCCCTGAACAAACAGGCCAAACGTCTGCTCAAGGTTTTCGGTGTGCAGACCAAGTTGCCGGTCACCTCCTTTGCCGGTCCTGAGCAGGAATATTTTCTCATTGACCGCAATTTCGTTTTTGCCCGTCCGGACCTGCTGATCGCCGGCCGCTCCCTGTTTGGTGCGCCTTCGGCCAAAGGTCAGGAGTTCGAGGACCAGTATTTTGGTGTTATTCCCCGTCGCGTGCTGGCTTTCATGATGGAAGTTGAGCGTGAACTCTTCAAGCTGGGCGTGCCGGTAAAGACCCGTCACAACGAGGTGGCACCCAGCCAGTTTGAGATCGCCCCGATCTTCGAGCAGGGCAACCTGGCCGCTGATCACAATCAGCTGGTCATGACCACCCTGCGCTCGGTCGCCAAACGCTATGGCATGATCTGCCTGCTGCATGAGAAGCCGTTTGCAGGCATCAACGGTTCTGGTAAGCATCTGAACTACTCCATCGGTAACGCCGAACTGGGCAGCCTCTTTGACCCGGGCTCCACGCCGCATGCCAATGCGCAGTTCCTGGTCTTCTGCGCCGCCGCCATCCGCGCCGTGCACAAATATGGCGCATTGATGCGGGCCACCGTGGCTTCCGCGTCCAACGACCATCGTCTGGGCGCCAACGAGGCTCCTCCGGCAGTTATGAGCGTATATCTGGGCGAGCAGTTGAATGACGTGTTTGAGCAGATCAAGAAAGGCGACCTGACCGGTTCAAAGCAGAAAGATGTTTTGACCGTTGGCGTTGACACCCTGCCGCCGCTGCCCATGGATCCAGGCGACCGTAACCGTACCAGCCCCTTCGCCTTCACCGGCAACCGTTTTGAGTTCCGCGCCGTGGGTTCCTCTCATTCAATCGCCGGTGCTCAGGTTGCCCTGAACACCATGATGGCTGAGTCCATTGACTATGTGGCCACCGAGCTTGAGAAACTGGGCAAAGTGAACAAGACCGAGTTCCATAAGGGCGTGCAGAAACTGCTGCAGAAGATCATGAAAGAGCATGACAAGGTGGTCTTCAACGGCAACGGTTATTCTGCCGAGTGGGAGAAGGAAGCGGTCAAACGTGGTCTGCCTGATCTGAAAACCAGCCCCGAAGCACTGCCCATACTCACCAGCAAGGAAGTGGTGGCCCTGTTCACCAAGTACGGCGTTTTGACCGAGGCCGAGCTGAAAAGCCGTCAAGAGGTGTATCTGGAGCAGTACATCAAAACCATCACCACCGAGGCGCAACTGGCCATCCGCATCGCCCGTACTGTGATCTTCCCGGCCGCAGTGAGCTATCAGGGTGATCTGGCCAAGACCTGTGCCGATCTCAAGGCCATTGGACATGACATCAAGATGTCCATGCTTGAGGATGTGACCGAAAAACTGCGTTCCATGCAGGAGAAGATCGGCAAGCTGGAAAAACTGATCACCCATGAGGATAGCGACATGCTTTCTCATGCCAAATACATGTGCGACAAAATCCTGCCCGCCATGCTGGCGATCCGCAGCGATGCCGACGCACTGGAAGCTTTGGTGGCTGACGATCTGTGGCCACTGCCTTCTTACCAGGAGATGCTGTTCATCCGCTAAGAACAGCTTGTTGTCTCTGTGTTATCCGGGGCCGCTTCCGCAAGGAAGCGGCCCTTTTTTTGAGACTATAACCGGCACACTTCCGCACACAACACCTGTGTTTGACGTTATTCCTGAAACAGGCTCACCTTTCCACGAATGAGCTTGTCTGGTAATTTGTATGTCTTTAGCGTATATTGGGGGGTGAGCAAGTCATGATGTCCCGCGCCGAACCACACTGTCTGCACAGAAGGTCGGCGATCCTATTCACCATCCTTAAAGGAATAGAGGCACGCCATGTATATCGGTCAAATCATGCAGACCAATCTGGTCACGGTCCCTCCGGAAACCTCCCTCGTCAAGGCTCGCGAAATTATTGACAAGAACCATATAGATCATCTGCTGGTAGTCGACAAAAAAGGAAAGCTTATCGGCCTGGTTTCTGACCGCGACCTCCGGCAGACCTGGGCATCTCCGGCAACCACGCTCAGTACCCATGAACTGCACTATCTGCTCGAAAAGGTTGAGCTGAGCATGTTTATGGTCAAAATGTTGAAAACCGTGGCACCCGATACCACCATTGAACGGGCAGCCTGTATCATGCAGACGGAGAGAATTGGGGCGTTGCCGGTCATGGACAATGATCAGCTGGTCGGTATTGTGACTATTATTGATGTTATGGGAGTGCTCCTGCAGGCCATTGGCATGCAAGAAGATACGGTTCGGCTGGGGCTTTTGGTTGAAGACCGCATTGGCATCCTGGCCGAAGTGACCGCTATTCTCCGGGACGCGCATATCAACATTCAAAGCTTTTTCTGCTGGCCTGTCCGCAAATATCCCAATATTTCCCATCTGGTGATCCGGGTACCCCGCGCCATGGGCGGACAAACCCTGGCCGTGCTTGAGGCTAAGGGCTTCAAAGTGCTGACCCACTACGAAAAGGATCTGCGTCCCTTTCTGCCGGCACCAACGAGCCTGTAATCCCCATGCATACATACTGCTTTCCGGAGAACCGAATTGACTCGGTTCTCCGGAATTTTTTCATGATTTCTGCAAATCCGCAGTAAGTTCAAGAAGTTCCTGTTCCTGCAAGTTCTCCTTTTCCAGAAGCACCTTGGCACACCGTTCCAGCACCGCCCGGTTGCTTTCCAGAATGTGATAGGCCTTGGCAAAGGTATCATCCACTATTTTCCGCACGGAACTGTCGATCTGCTGCGCCGTTGAATCGCTGATCTGGCACCCATTGACACCACCATGACCAGGCTGCTGCTGGCTGAGATAATTCTGCTGATTTTCCTCATACACCACGGAACCAAGTCCAGCATCCATACCGTATTTGGTGACCATGTTACGGGCAATATCCGTGGCCCGGGCGATGTCGTCAGAAGCGCCGGTGGAGAGATGGTTATAAATCAGTTTCTCCGCAGCCCTTCCCCCCATAAGAACCGCTATTTTGTTTTCCAGTTCTTCCTTGGTCATGAGGAAGCGATCATCCGTGGGCCGCTGCATGGTATACCCCAAGGCGCCGATACCCCGAGGAATAATGGAGATCTTATACACCGGGTCCGTGCCGGGCAACGCCAGGGCTGTAAGCGCGTGTCCCATTTCATGGTGCGCCACCACATCCCGTTCCTTGGGATTGAGCAGCCGGTTTTTCTTCTCCAGACCAGCGATGATACGCTCAATGGCCTGGGTAAAATCGTCCTGCGACACCTGGGATTCTTTCCGTCTGGTGGCAAGCAGCGCAGCCTCATTCACCAGATTCGCCAAATCCGCTCCGGAAAAGCCGGTGGTCAGATCAGCAACCTTGGAGGCGTCGACATCCGGCCCCACCACAATTTTTTTCATGTGCAGCTGCAGGATATCCACCCGGCCTTTTTTATCCGGCCGGTCCACCAGCACCTGACGGTCAAATCGTCCGGCACGCAGCAGCGCCGGATCCAGTACCTCAGGCCGGTTGGTGGCGGCGAGCAAAATCAGGCCGCTGGTCGGGTCAAAACCATCCAGTTCAACCAGCAGCTGATTCAAGGTCTGCTCCCGCTCATCATTGCCGCCAAACCCGGCAGCAGAACGGGCACGTCCAAGGGCATCCAGCTCATCAATAAAGATAATGGCGGGTGCCGATTTCCGTGCCTGCTCGAACAGATCGCGGACGCGCGCGGCTCCCACACCGACAAACATTTCCACAAATTCAGAACCACTGATGGAAAAAAAAGGCACCCCAGCCTCGCCAGCTACCGCCCGGGCCAAAAGTGTTTTACCAGTCCCAGGAGGGCCGACAAGTAAAATCCCCTTGGGCATACGCGCACCCAACTTGCCGTAGTCCGCCGGAGCTTTCAAAAATTCAACAATTTCCACTAATTCCGCTTTGCTCTCATCCACACCGGCAACATCTTCAAAGTTCACTCCCGTCTGTTTTTCGACATAGATCTTGGCCTTTGATTTACCAATACTCATGAAGCCGCCGCCCAACCCCCCCTGCTTATCGATGAACTTACGGAACAGCAGCATCCAGATGCCGAAAAAAACCAGCGCCGGCACGATCCAGGAAAGCAGATTCGCCAGGAATTTATTCTCATATTCCCGGGTAAAGGGAACATTATATGCGGACAGTTCTTTGACCAGGCCAGGCTCCACCCGGTTGGCGATCACGATCGTCTTGCCGTTTTTGTCCGGCTCTTTCAATTCACCGACAATATATTGATCCCGGATGGACAGTTCCTTGACTTTGCCCTGCTGCAGTAATGAATCCAGTTCACTGTAGGGGACGGAAGTGACGGTCTGCTGTTGATCCCAGACCTGATGGATAAACAGAATCGCAAAGACCGCGAAGACAAAAAAGGTTAGATTATACTTATGTTTGTTCTCCATAGCCTCTCGCTAAGAAATAAGAATAAAAGAAAAATTTTGATATCTTATAATAGGGATGATCTCCTAGCCCTTCCACCATAAAAGTGTATCGGGCAGGCCGTCAGCTCATTTTCTCCGCACCACGGTGCGGTGCCCATATTTTTTACTGCAGCACGCCCTGAATGTGATGCAGGGTGGTTTCCTTGATCAATTCAACGAGTTTGGAATCCCTGGCATAGGCATCCTCAAGAAACGCATCCTGATAGTCAGGTAAGGTGTCGATGAGCAGATCGTGGAAGCTTCCTGGTTGCTCTGGCGAAACGCTTTTGGGAGGCAGAGGGATAACCGCAATAACCCTGACTGCGATCTCGCCGTCAAATCGTTTGAATGCGGTGACCAGCGTGCAGTGACTTTTTTTTCTCTCCCTGGCCAGCCGGTAGCGGTCCGAGCGCCGGACGAACTCATGGACAACCGAGGTTAAGGCTTCTGCAGGCCCTGGAAAATACTGGTTTTTCGCAAAGACATTGGCAATCACCATTGCCAGTTCCCGCGTCTCCACCTGACCCATCTGCTGTCTGGTGAAGGCGAGCACATCCTCATTTTCAGTATAAATCGCTTCCTGCTGTTCCCCGACAAGATAAATAAATTGCTCAATAGCCCTGTCTGCCACCCGCGCGCCTCCCTGTGCACTGTATTGCCCAAACATTCACGTTGTCCCTCTTGCAACATTGCCCTTTCTATCATACATTGTATTCATCTGTATATAGGCATGAAAAACGCACATACCTGTATACGCAATGTGCACTCACACCTTCCCCACAGGAACGAGGAGAACACTATGTACCGACCCAAAACAATTGCGCAAACCCTGTTGGCAGCACTTATCATGGCCGGAATGACCGTGACCCTGCTGCCCGCCTTCTCCGAGGCAGCACCCTCCGTTGTAATAGGTGTCGCTGTGGGCGGACCGCCTGTGTATGCTTATCGCCAACCTGGGCCGCCTCCACCGCCGCGATACCGGTATAAACGACGATGGCACCGCCACTATCCACCGCCTCCACCGCCGCGCTGGCACCGTGCGTATCCGCATAGACACTATTATGCGCCGCCTCCCCATCGGCGGGTTGTGCCACCGCCCCCACCGCCACGAAGACATCGGCCACTGCCTCCTCCGAGACCCATGTAATCTGCATTTTCTGCAGATTGATGTGTGCAGGTCTTGACAGGGAGCAGCACCGGCCTGAGAATACCACCTGAGTGTGGTACTTATATGCCAACATGTTTGTCCCAAAAACGATCCCTACATTTTTTGTTGGGATCGTTTTTTTATCCATTATTTCGCCTATTTTTGTCATCCGTGCATTTTTCCTTCAATAACGCAAGACTCCGTGGTATAAAAGTTACATTTTAGTATCGTCCAACGCAACATGAGGAGTATCAATGATCAGTTTCGAGGGAGTTCATAAGTGGTTTAAACAACTACATGTTCTCAATGATATCAATCTCGAGATACCCAAGGGTGACGTACTGGTTATCTGCGGCCCCTCGGGTTCCGGTAAATCAACCCTTATTCGTACAATCAACCAGTTGGAACCTATAAATGAAGGCCGACTGGTGGTCGATGGTCATAATCTTTCTGATCCCAAAACTAATCTTAATGCACTCCGTGCTGAAATTGGCTTTGTATTTCAGCAGTTTAACCTCTATCCTCACCTCTCGGTGTTGAAAAACATCACCCTGGCACCCATCAAAATCCGCAAATCCGATCCCAAAGAGGCTGCGAAAGAAGCCATGGCGCTGCTTGAACGGGTGGGGCTTGCCAACAAATGTGATTCGTATCCATCGCAGTTATCCGGTGGTCAGCAACAGCGGGTGGCTATTGCCCGGGCGCTGGCCATGAAACCCAAAATCATGCTTTTTGACGAGCCCACCTCAGCGCTTGATCCGGAGATGATCGGAGAGGTGCTCCAGGTCATGAAGGATCTTGCCACCACCGGCATGACCATGGTCGTGGTTACCCACGAAATGGGTTTTGCCCGGGAAGTGGCGCATCGGGTCGTGTTCATTGATAGCGGCACCATCCTGGAGATCGCTCCACCAGAGGAATTTTTCCTCAATCCCCAGCATGAACGAGCCCAGAAGTTTCTGAATCAGCTGCTGACGCCCATGCACAGCAGTTAGCCCTGTTGTATCCACGTTGTACCCCCCAGCCGCAAGCTGGGATGAACCTAAACCATAAGGAGAACTTCTATGAAACTTATACGCTGTCTTCTAGCCACGCTGACCCTCTTCTCTCTGACCGTCGTCGCTGCCATGGCTGATGAGACACCCGACACCCTGGCCGCCGTCAAGGCAAAAGGGGTTCTGGTCGCTGGTGTGAAAGATTCCACGCCGCCTTTTGGTTATATCGATGAAGCCTCCCGTAAAATTGTGGGATACGACATCGATTTCGTCAACGCCATTGCCAAACGGCTGGGCGTGAAGGTGGAATTGAAACCGGTCACTTCCGCCAGTCGTATTCCGCAGCTGCAGGAAGGTCATATTGACATGATCGCCGCGACCATGACCAAAAATGCGGAGCGTGCCAAAGTGGTCGATTTCAGTGATGCATACTTCATTACCGGGCAAAAATTCATCACCAAAAAAGGCACAATCAAGACGCTCAAGGACCTTGATGGCAAACGTATCTCTACAGCCAAAGGTTCCACTTCGGAGCAGAATGTAGCCAAGGCGATTCCCACGGCCACGGTTCTTTCCTTTGATGATTATCCACAGGCTTTCCTGGCGCTGGTCCAGGGAAAAGTGGCTGCTGTGACCACGGATGAGGCCATTCTCGCTGGTATTCTGGCAAAATCCTCACAGAAAGCCCAATTCGAGATCCCCAATGTACAGATCTCTGAAGAGCCTTATGGCCTGGCCATGCGTAAGGGTGACACGAAGTTTGTCGACTTTGTGAACAAGACCTTACTCGAGATGGAAAAAAGCGGCGAGGCCAAGGCTATTTTTGAAAAATGGTTTGGTCCCAACACCCCCTACAGTCTGCAGCGGACTTTCACGATCACTTCTGCAAAATAAGACATCACCTCTGATGGGGAGCAGTCTTTCCTGCTTCCCATCAGTTTTGTGTACTTCATGCATGATCCGCCTGTGCGTATCGTGTTTTCCGTTCTGAGAGGTTTTGCGTGCTCGCCCATTTTGACTGGTCCATTATCACCACCGGCAAATATCACGACTGGCTCGTTTCCGGCACAATCGTCACCCTCAAACTTTCGGCTATCTCCATTGCGCTTTCCTTTGTTCTAGGGTTGCTGATTGCGGTCATGCGCATGAGCAGAAATCGCCCTGTCCGCTGGTTTGCCTCAGCCTATCTGGAATTTTTTCGGAATACACCGCTTCTGGTACAGCTTTTTTTCTGGTACTTCGGCGCCTATCAGATCCTGCCGACAGCAATCAACGACTGGCTCAACGAGGTGGGATTTGAATTTTCCGCCGCAGTCATTGCCCTGAGCATCTACACCTCGGCCTTCATTGCCGAGGATATCCGCTCCGGTGTGCTCTCCATTCCCAAGGAACAGATGGAAGCCTGCCGCAGTGCCGGTTTTTCGTACCTGCAGGCCATGCGTTTTATCATTTTGCCGCAGGCGGTGCGTATCACCATTCCGCCGCTGGTTAACCAGTTTCTTAATCTGATGAAAAACTCATCACTTGCCATGACCATCGGCGTCATGGAGCTGACGTATCAGGCCCGGCAGGTGGAGAGCTACACCCTCAGAGGTTTTGAAGCGTTCACCGCGGCTACCGTGGTCTATATTGTCATCTCCCTGGTGATTACGTTTGCCGTCAATATGTATAATGAAACCTTCCTTAAAATCCATCAGGCGCGCTGAACATGGACCAGATGTTTAATCTTTCCGTTATTACAGACAATTTCACCTATTTTATGGTGGGTCGTTTCCCCCACGGCCCTCTGGGGGGACTGGGACTCACCGTTTATCTGGCAGTCACTGCCTGTATTCTTTCTTTTATCGGTGGTCTGATTCTGGGGCTGCTCAGTCTCTCACGGCACCGAATTGTGCGTTACCCAACCCTGGCAGTCATCAACTTCCTGCGGAGCATGCCGCTTTTGATGGTGATTTTCTGGATGTATTTTCTACTTCCCGCTCTGTTTGGCACGATTCCTGAGACGCAGACCGTTATCGTTGCCCTGACCGTTTTTGAAGCAGCGTATATGTCACGTATCGTCACCGCCGGCGTGGAAGGCATCCCCAAAGGACAGATGGAAGCAGCCATTGCCTCGGGTCTGACCCACACCCAGGCCATGATCTATGTCGTCTTGCCCCAGGGCCTGCGGAATATGATTCCTTCCTTTGTGAATCAGTTCGTTTCTCTGATAAAGGACACCTCGCTTGCCTTTATCGTCGGCGTCTCGGAATTGACGCATGTGGCTACGCAGATCAACAACCGAGATATGACGCATCCCATGGAGATTTTTCTTTTTATCGCCATCATTTACTTTTTTCTCTGCTTCGCTTTTACCAGTCTGTCCCGCTGGCTGGAACGTCGGCTTACCTGGAAAAAAGCCTTTTGAACCTGCATACGAAATCAATCAGGGATGCCATCCAACAATAAAAAGCCCATCCTGAGGCAGCTCGCTTCAGGATGGGCTTTTATTATCCGGATGATGTTTGTAGAAGGCCCGTTACATCCGTTCTTTGGACCAGTCGTTCCCCTCAAATTCACTGTGATCGGGCTTGGGCGGCTTAATTTCCTCCATGCGCTGCTTGATCCATTTCTGGACCTTGTCAAACTCTCTGGCAAACTCGTGCAGAGCCTTACCCCGGTGACTGACCTCACTTTTTTCCTCCACACTCAGTTCGGCAAAGGTCTTGCCCAGAGCCGGGAAAAAGAAAAGCGGGTCATAACCAAACCCGGATGTCCCGCGCCGCTCGGTGAGCAGTTCCCCGTCACAGCTACCCTCCCAGGTCAGGGCAGGACCGGCCGGCGTGGCCAGAGAAAGCACGCACAT
>DAIODL010000016.1:0-16707 GCA_036746815.1 Desulfobulbus sp. | reverse complement strand
ACAATTACAACCGCCTGGGAGGCGAGCATCTCCGTACTATAGTCCGCGTCCGCGTTCCCCGGGATACTCCCCAGTTGTCCTCCATCACCAGGGTGTTTCCTGCCGCTGACTGGCACGAGCGGGAAACCTATGATTTTTATGGCGTCGAGTTTCAGGGACACCCGCATTTGATCCGTCTTCTGTTGCCGGAAGACGCAGACTTCTTTCCCCTTCGTAAGGATTATATGCCATGAGCGTTCCTGTCGCGCCGCGCTCCGATGAGACCTTTGTCCTCAATTTGGGGCCGCAGCATCCCGCCACCCACGGTGTTCTTCGCGTCAAGCTCACCATGGAAGGCGAATATATCATCAAGGCAGAGCCGGTGCTGGGCTATGTGCACCGCATGCATGAAAAGATGGCTGAATGTGGGCCTTTTGCCCAGTTCATGCACAACACGGCCCGTATGGATTATCTGCATGCCCTGGCATTTAACCATGGCTGGGCCCTGGTGGTGGAAAAGGCCGCGGGCATTGAGGTGCCGCCGCGGGCCGAGTATATCCGGGTTATCACCGTGGAGCTCAACCGCATTGCCAGTCATCTCCTGTGGTGGGGAGCGTTTCTTTTGGATCTCGGCGGTTTTACGCCGCTGCTTTATTCCTTTGATGATCGTGAAAAAATCCAGGATCTGCTGGAGCGGGTGACTGGTTCCCGCCTGACGTACTGTTACATGCGCTTTGGCGGTGTGTGCAACGACATTGACGACGAGTTTATCACCGGCACCCGCGATTTTATCAAACGGCTGCGCAGCCGCATGCCGCAGATGTACCACGATCTGGTCACCGGGAATATTATTTTCATCAAGCGTCTCAAGGACATTGGCCACGTTTCCGCGGAGATGTGCCGCCGCTACGGTGCCACCGGCCCGGTCGCCCGTGGGTCGGGCATCAACTACGACACGCGCAAGAACGAAGCGTATTCAGTTTATTCTGATTTTGATTTTGATATCCCGGTGTATACGGAGGGGGATTCTCTGGCGCGCTACATGGTCCGCATGGATGAGATGGAGCAGTCCATGCGCATCATTGAACAGGCGCTGGACAAACTGCCCGATGGACCGGTCATGGCCAAGGTGCCCAAAATTTTGAAACCCGAACCAGGCTATTATTACGCCTCTGTGGAAACCGCTCGAGGCAATCTGGGCTATGGGCTGGTGTGCGATGGCGACAAAAATCCCTACAAGGTGAAGGTGCGTTCACCCACGTATTCCAATTTGAGTCTTGTGGTGGAAGTGGCTGAGGGCATGCTGCTGGCAGATCTTCTGGCCTTTATGGGCAGTCTGGATCTGGTTATCCCTGAGATTGACCGCTGAACGAGAGAGGTTGGATGTTTATGGAAACAAGTATTTGGCGCGTCCTCTTGTATTGGGTGGGTATCCTCGCCTTCGCCGGTGTCAATGCCGCATGGCTGGGCTGGTGTGAGCGTAAGGGTGCCGCCCGCGTACAGCGGCGGACCGGTCCTTCCGAGGTTGGGTTTGCCGGATTGCTGCAGCCCATCGCCGATGGCGTCAAGCTGTTGACCAAGCAGCTCATCGTGCCGCAGGGCGTGGATGGCATTCTTTTCCGGGTGGCTCCGGTGCTGGCCATGATCCCGGCCATCACCTCCATGTCGGTGATTCCCTTTTCCGGCAATATCCAGGCCCGGGCCATGGAGTTGTCGGTTCTGCTGCTCTTTGCCCTGGCATCCATCGGCATGATCTCCATTCTCCTTGGTGGCTGGGCCTCGGGCAACAAGTACGCCGTTATCTCGGCGGCCCGCTCGGTTTCGCAGAACCTTGCCTATGAGGTGCCCATGCTCATCACCGTGATCACGGTGGTGATGATCTCCGGGTCCCTGAACCTGCGAGACATTGCCCTGTCGCAGCAGGGCGGTTTCTGGCACTGGAATATTTTTCGTCTGGAGCATGGCCATTTTCTGACCATGTGGATTTCCTTTATCATCTTCTTCATCTGCTCGGTGGCGGAAACCAACCGGGCGCCCTTTGACCTGACCGAGGCTGAGAGTGAGTTGGTCGCCGGTTACATGACCGAGTATAGCTCCATGGGCTTTGGCCTGTTCATGATGGGGGAATATCTCAATATCGTGGTCGGCTCCTGCCTTACCGCCACTCTCTTTCTGGGAGGCTGGGACTGCCCCTTTGGCCTGCTCCCGGGGGTCTGGTGGTTCCTCCTGAAAATTTACATCCTGATTTTTACCTTCATCTGGATACGCTGGACCTTCCCCCGCACCCAGATTTACCGGCTGCTCAATTTGAGCTGGAAAATTTTGATTCCCTTTTCATTGGCAAATCTCTTGATTACCGCAGCTCTGATTAAGGTGTTCTGATTATGCGAGGCTATTGGAGCGACATATTTACCGGCGGGAAAAGCCTGGTGACCGGCATGATAATCACCGCCCGGCAATTCTTCAAACCGGTGGTGACTGAGCTGTATCCCTGGGAAGTCCCAACCATGCAGGAACGGTTCCGGGGGCACATCGAACTGATTGGCAACGAGGAGACAGGCGCTCCCAACTGCGTGGTCTGTGGAATGTGTCAGCGGTCCTGCCCGTCCGGCTGCATCAGTCTGTCGGGCAAGAAGAACGAAGAAGGGAAGGGTAAAATCCTGACCAGCTACGTGCTAGACTTCACCAAGTGCAGCCTGTGCGGTACCTGCGTGGAATCCTGTAACTTCAATGCGATCCGGTTTTCCCATGTCTACAATCTGGCGAGCTGCAACAAGGCGGATTTTGTCATCGATCTGATGAAACGGTTGGAGGACCAGAACGCATGCAAACATTAGTCTGCCAGTCAGGTTCTGCACCCATCCTGTTTTCATCGGCAGGGCTGGTTGGCATCATCTTTCTGATTACCGTGGCCCTGGTTGTTGCGGGTGCCCTTATTGCGGTGAACTCCAGGCGGCTGGTGCGCTCTGTCGCGGGGCTGGCGGTGAGCTTCACCGGGCTTGCCGGAGTGTATTATTTCCTTCTGAGTCCCTTTCTGGCCATGATGCAGATGCTCATCTATGTGGGCGCGGTGGCGGTCATGATTGCCTTTGGTATCATGATGGCCACGCCTGAGGAGGAGCAGGAAGCTGGCGCCAAAGGTATTGCCCGCCTGGCTGGCCCCTTTGCCTTTGGGGTGGCTGCGCTGATTTTCGCGGGACTCACCCTGCTTGGCGTCAAAACGCATTGGCCGGCTGCGGTCCATCAGACCATTACGCCGATCAAGGATATGGGCATGGCGCTGTTGACCACCCATGGTTTTGTTTTCGAACTTATTTCCGTTGTTCTTTTCTTGGCTATTATCGGCGCCTTGGTGCTTGCTCAGCGGGGGAGAGATTAATACATGCAACTGCTCGGTCTTTATAATTGTCTCACCACCTATCTGGTGATCAGCGCGTTTCTGTTTGCCGCCGGTGTATACGGCATGGTGGCGCGCCGCACCCTGATCGGGATGCTGATTTCCGCGGAATTCATTCTGGCAGCCGCCTCGACCAATTTTATGGCGTTCAGCCGGTTTTCCGTCACTGATCCGGAAATCGGACGGATTTTTACCCTGTTCATTATGGCTATTGCCGCGGCTGAAGCAGCCATTGCCGTGAGTATTCTTGTCGCTGTGTATCGGAATTACAAATCGATAGACACCGATGATGTAACGGATCTGCAAGGATAAGGGGAGGATAACAATGCAAACCCTGACTCCTGCTCTTGTTCCGGTGGTGGAAAATTCCAACCTCCTGCTGGCGGTCATTATTCCGCTTGTTGCCAGTTTGGTGGTGATGACCATGAAGAACAGCCCCAATTTGCGCGAGTTTGTTTCGTCCTGCGCATCTGTTCTTCTGTTTCTCATGGTGCTGTCGTTCATCCCCGCCATCCGGGCCGGGCAGAACCTGCACTATACTCTGTTTGAGCTGTTGCCCGGATTATCCATCACCTTGCGCGCCGATGGCTTTTCCATGATTTTTGCCATGGTGGCCTCCTCCCTGTGGATGATTGCGGTCTATTATTCCATGGGCTATATGCGCGCCCATGACGAACCGTGCCAGACCCGGTTCAACGCCTGTTTCGCCCTGGCTATTTTTGGGGCCATTGGTGTGGCGTTCTCTGACAACCTGCTCACCCTGTACCTGTTTTATGAGATTGTCTCGGTCTGCACCTATCCGCTGGTTGCTCATCACCAGGATGAGGAATCCTATGAAGGCGGCAGGAAGTATATTATTTACCTGACCACCACAGCCAAGCTGCTGTTGTTGCCGGCGATCATCCTCATTTATGTGCTCTCCGGAACGCTTGACTTTCCCCACAGCATCGCCCATGGCATCATCCCCACCAATGCGAAGGACTGGGTGGTGATCATGCTCTATATTTTCTGTCTGCTCGGTTTTGCCAAAAACGGTGTCATGCCGCTGCATCACTGGCTGCCCGGCGCCATGGTGGCGCCAACACCGGTTTCCGCGCTGCTGCATGCCGTGGCCGTGGTCAAGGTCGGTGTGTTCTGCACCACCCGCACCATGCTCTATGTGTTTGGTGTGGATGCCATGAACCGGCTGCATCTGGGCATTCCCACAGCATATTTTGTCGGATTTACCATTATTGTCGCCTCCATGGTGGCCCTGTCCAAGGATAACCTGAAGGCGCGGCTCGCCTACTCCACAGTCAGCCAGCTCTCCTACATTATCCTCGGCGTGGCGCTGTTGACCCCGCATGCCATTGAAGGCGGCCTGATTCACATCGTCAACCACGCCTTTGCCAAAATCACCCTGTTCTTCTGCGCAGGTGCCATTTTTATTGCCACGCATAAAAAGTGCATTTCCGAGATGAGCGGGTTGGGACGCACCATGCCCTTTACCTTTGGTGCCTTTGCGGTGGCCTCCCTGTCCATGATCGGTGCTCCACCGGTGGCGGGTTTTGTGACCAAATGGGATCTGCTGGTGGGCTCCATGGAAGCTCATCAGGTGGGAATTCTCATTATTCTGATTGTCTCGACGCTGCTGAATGTCGGCTACTTCGCTCCCGTCACCTTCAAGGCCTTTTTCGGTAAACGGCCAACCGGTGAAGCCGAAGCCGGCATTAAAGAAGCGCCCCTGAGCATGCTCATTCCGCTTCTGATCGCGGCAGCAGTCTCGGTTATTATCGGTATTTATCCCAATTTTATGATGCAATTTGTCAGGATGGTTCTCGGATGATTTCGCTCATTGAATATCTACGTGCACGGTTGCGGGTGGTGATAGCGGTCTGTTGGGTGCTGCTGGCGGTAATCGCCGGTGCCTCCAATGTGATCGATACTCATCATGCGCACACCTGGGTGGAACAGCATATTCCCTGTTTCTGGTCCCTGTTTGGTTTCGCGGCCGCGGCCATCATCATCGGTTTTACCCGTTGGTTCGGCCGTTCCGGCATCCAGGCCCGGCCCGATTTCTATACCCGCACATCATCAGCTGAGGAAGACGCATGAGCACCGCTTTTCTCCATCCCTCTCTGGTCCTGATCGTGGGTGCGCTCGTGCTGCCCTTTATTCAGGGGCCTTTGCGTAAACCCTACCTCCTGCTGGTGCCGTTTCTGGCACTGGGGGCCATTATCCTCAACTGTACCCTGAGCGGCAGTTTCGGCCAGTTCAGTTTTATGGACTGGAACTTGGTGTTCGGGCGGGTAGACCGGCTTTCTTCCGTTTTCGCATTGATCATGGGAGTCATGGCCGTTATCGGTACGCTTTACGGGTTACAGGTGGACCGCGCCTGCGAGCACATTGCGGCCTGGTTTTATGCGGCCGGCTCCCTGGGCACCATCTATTGCGGCGACTACATCAGCCTTTATTTTTTCTGGGAAATGATGGCGTTTTCCTCGGTATTCCTCATCTGGTTCAGACGCGGTCCGCAGTCGCTCGCCGTGGGATATCGCTATATTTTGTATCATACCCTGGGCGGTATTATCCTCCTTGCCGGTATCCTGATCCGTTACCGGACAGTCGGCAATATCAGCTTTGATCTTCTGGAGGTGGCGCATCCCACACTTTCCACCTGGCTGATTATGATCGGCTTTGGCCTGAACGCTGCCATGGTGCCGCTGCATACCTGGTTGCCGGAAGCATATGCCGAGGCATCGTTTAACGGCGCTGTGTTCATGTGCGCCATGACCACCAAGACCGCGGTTTACACCCTGGCCAGGGCCTGCGCCGGCATGGAAGTGCTGGTGGTGCTCGGCGTGATTATGGCTGTGTACGGTGTGATTTACGCGGTCATGGAAAATGATATCCGTAAGCTCCTGGCCTGGTCCATTGTCTCCCAGGTCGGCTATATGGTGGCTGCGGTTGGCATTGGCACCCAGTTGGCCATTAATGGTGCGGTGGCGCACGCGGTGGCGCATATTCTCTATAAGAGCCTTCTGTTCATGGGTACCGGTTCTGTCCTCTATATGACCGGCAAAAGCAAATTTACCGAGCTGGGCGGGCTGTACGCCAAAATGCCTGCCACTTTTGTTCTGACGATGATCGGCTGTCTGTCGATTTCCGCTGTGCCCCTGTTTGCCGCCTATGCCAGCAAGTCCATGATTATTACCGCAGGTTTTGAGGAACATCTCAACTGGGCTTCCTGGATTCTCATGTTCGCGGCCACCGGTACCTTCATGTACAATGGGTTGAAGCTGCCGTATTTCCTCTTTTTCGGGAAAAACAACTGCAGCGCGGAAACCTGGAAACGGGCCGGCGATCCTCCCTGGAACATGCTGGTTGCCATGACGCTGGGCGCCACCATGTGCGTACTCGTGGGTTCCGCACCCCAGGTACTTTATGCGTTCCTGCCCTATCCGGTGGATTTCACCCCGTATACGCTCTACAATTTCATGGAAACCTTGCAGATGCTTGGTTTTGCGGCTGTGGCGTTTTTCCTCCTCAAACGCTATGTGCAGCCTGTTGACTGTATCTGTCTTGATATTGACTGGCTGTACCGCAAGGCCGGACGTGCATTTCTGTGGCTGGTACGCGTTCCTCTGCAGGGTGTGGATACGGCCTGGGGCGAGGCGTATCGGGTTGTTGGTCTGGGCTCGTTGATGACGCTTAGCCGGTTCTGGAGCTGGTTTGACTGGAATGCTATTGATGGCGTGGTTGATGGCATTGCCCGGTCGGTACGGTCACTGGGCGGCAAGGTCCGCATGGTGCAGAGCGGGCAGATTCAGATGTCCCTGTATCTGGCGTTTTCCCTGGCGGCCATCCTGCTCGTTACCTTTATTGTCTATCAGTTGCATTGAGGGGAATAATCCATGGATCAACTTGTGATTAAAGAGGGATTTCCCCTGCTGAGCTTTCTCATCTTCTTGCCGCTGGCGGGAAGTTTTGTACTGCTGTTTTTCAACGGGGAACGCTTTGCCCGCTTCTGGGCCCTGGCCATTACCCTGATCACCGCGGTGTGTTCGCTGCCGCTGGTCAGCGGATTTGACGTCAGCAGCGTCAAATACCAGTTTGCCGAGGTGCATGCGTGGATTCCCATGTTCCATATCAATTATGTTATTGGTATGGACGGTATCTCCATTCTCCTGGTGATGTTGACCACGCTTATCATGCCTTTCTGTGTGCTTGCTTCCTGGAAATACATCAAGACCCGGGTCGCGCAGTTCATGTTCTGCATGCTGGTGATGGAAACTGCCATGATTGGCGTGTTCGTGGCCCTGGACTTCATCCTCTTTTATGTGTTCTGGGAGTTCATGCTCATCCCCATGTATCTGATGATTGCCATCTGGGGTGGGCCACGCAGGGCTTACGCATCGGTAAAATTCTTCCTGTACACTCTGGCGGGTTCGGTACTGCTGCTGGTTGCCATTATCGCCCTGTATCTTAAATCCGGATCCTTTTACATCCCGGGAATGATGTGGAAGTCCTATTCTCTCAATTTTCAGGTGCTGGTATTCCTGGCCTTCTTCCTGGCCTTTGCCATCAAGGTGCCGATGTTCCCGTTCCATACCTGGTTGCCCGCTGCTCACGTGGAGGCACCCACCGCCGGTTCGGTTATCCTGGCATCGATTCTGCTGAAAATGGGTACCTACGGCATGCTCCGTTTTTGTCTGCCTATCACCCCGGATGCAACGCTGTTGCTGGCAAAGCCGATTCTGTGGCTCTCTATTGCAGGCATTATCTACGGCGGTTTTACCGCTTTGGCCCAGAATGACATGAAGAAGTTGATCGCCTACTCCTCTGTGGGGCACATGGGCTTTGTCACCCTGGGTATCTTTGTGATCAACATGCGCGGTATGGAAGGCGCCATCCTGCAGATGATCAACCACGGTGTTACCACCGGCGCTTTGTTCCTGTGCGTGGGCATGATTTATGAGCGTACGCACAGCCGTGAATTGTCGGTTGCCATGGGCCTTGGCAAGTATATGCCCTGGCTGGCCACGTTCCTGACCTTTTTCTCCCTGTCCTCTTTCGGCTTTCCCGGAACCAACTCGTTTATCGGTGAATTCCTGGTGCTGGCGGGAACGTTCAAATTCAATATCTTTCTGGGGCTGGCTGCTATTCCCGGTGCCGTGCTGGCCGCAGCGTACATGCTTCGTCTGTTGCAGAAGGTTATCTGGGGCGGCACGCATAATCCTGATCAGAGCTATCTGCACGATTTAGGTTTGCGCGAAATTATCACCCTGGCACCCTTTCTCTGTTTTGTGTTTGTAATCGGCTTGCATCCGCAACCCTTCGTGCATCTCATGCATGGCTCGGTTGCGCACGTGCTGGATCAGTTTCAGGCCTGGCAGCAGCATTCACAGGTCACTATGATGCTGTGGCGGTAAGGGACATATTTTCATTGGTTTTTTGATCAGCCCCGCGTCCATACGGACAGGGCTGGGGACCCACGAAGAAAGGCACTCTCTATGGTTATTCTTCCCGAACTTGTGCTCATTGCCGGTGCTCTGGCGCTGTTATTGTTGAGCCTTCAGAAAAATATTGGTGAACAGGTTGCCTATGGCGTGGCGGTCATTTTTGGACTGGGCACCTTTATCAGCGCGCTGCTGGCATTCCAGGAACAGGCCTCGCTGTTCCATGGCGCTTACTCGGTTGATGCCTATTCTCAGTTGTTCAAGGCCTTGATCGGATGCGCGCTGTTCATTTTCATCCTCTTCAGCCGCAGTTTGAAAGGCATCGAACAGAAGGTACGGCCCGAGTACTATATGTTCGTCTTCTTGAGTGTCCTCGGCGTGACCATGCTGGTCAGTGCCGTGGATATGATGGCGATTTTCATCTCTCTGGAGTTATCCTCCTTTGCTCTCTACATCCTTGTGGCCATGCGGGATGACCGGACCGGTGTCCGTGTGCAGATGGAAGCAGCCATCAAATACATCCTGTTTGGTGTCAT
The DNA here is from genome assembly GCA_036746815.1 of Desulfobulbus sp. Taxonomy (GTDB): domain Bacteria; phylum Desulfobacterota; class Desulfobulbia; order Desulfobulbales; family Desulfobulbaceae; genus Desulfobulbus. The sequence goes on along the minus strand of DAIODL010000016.1, from coordinate 7,357 downwards.
GGGCACCGGCTTTATGCTCTACGGGATGAGCCTGCTCTTCGGCCTCAGCGGCACCACTTCCCTGAAGGCATTGTCCCTCTATCTGCACCAGGGCTCATTGCAGCCGGTGGTTGTGGTCGCGCTTATTCTGGTGCTGGCCGGGTTCTTCTACAAGCTGGCCGTCTTTCCCATGCATTTCTGGGTGCCTGATGTTTTTCAGGGTGCCTCCAATGAAACTACCGCCTTTGTGGCCACCATTCCGAAATTTGGCGCGGTAGCGCTCCTGATTCGTTTTCTGACCCTGCCCACTGGCCACAGCGCTTTTCTTATTGAGGTGTTGGCTGTGCTCGCCCTGTGTTCCATGTTTTATGGCAATCTGTGCGCCCTGGTGCAAAAGGATGTGAAGCGCATGCTTGGCTATTCTGGTATTGCCCATGCCGGTTTTATCGTGTTGGGGCTGGTGTCACTGAATGCAGAGGGATATGGCCTGGCAATCTATTACATCGCCGGTTATGTGGTGATGAATCTGGCCTGCTTTCTGGTTATCACTCAGGTATCCCAGAACGGGGAAAATCTGAAGATTGATGATTTCAACGGTCTGTATAAACGGCAGCCGGTGCTGGCGTTTATTTTGACCATCGGGCTCTTTGGACTGGCTGGTATTCCGCCCTTTGTCGGGTTTATGGGAAAATTCATGATCCTGACGTCAGCGTTGAGGGCTGATCATGTGCTGGTGGTCTGCCTGGCCGCACTCAACACCGCTATTGCCCTGTACTACTATCTTTCTGTGGTCAAGGCCGCCTATACCGGGGATGCGGGTGAAAAACCGCAGGTGATGGCGCAGCCTCTGATTCAGGCCACCGGCGTAGTGCTGGCGATGGCCATCTGCCTCATGGGGGCCTTGCCTGCACGGTTCATTGATTTGGCGGGTACAGCGATACGGCAGATTCTGCAATAACTGTCATTGCACCATTTCAGGTATAAAAAAAGGGGGATGCGCTGCAGCATCGCCCCTTTTTTTATACGCTGTTTGCTTGTGCTTACATGAGACCAGGAGCCGGAAATTTGGAGCAGAGATCTTGAACGGCCTTTGCCGTTGATTCCTGGAGCGCAGTGTTGGCGGGGTCTGAGACAATAGCATCAATCCAATTGCCGACCTGTACCATCTGTTCTTCTTTGAAGCCGCGGGAGGTGACAGCAGCGGCACCCAGACGGATACCACTCGGGTCAAAGGGCTTACGTTTGTCATAGGGAACGGCGTTGTAATTGAGGACAATCCCTGAAGCATCCAGGGCTTTTGCCACAATCTTACCGGTGACATCCTTGTTTGTCAGATCAATGAGCATGAGGTGGTTGTCCGTGCCTCCGGTTACCAGGTTGAAGCCCTTGGCAATCAGGGTGGCAGCCAGGGCCTGGGCATTTTTGACAATCTGGTGCGCATAGGTCTTGAAGGCATCCGAGGATGCTTCCTTCAAAGCCACTGCAATGGCAGCGGTGGTGTTATTATGCGGGCCTCCCTGGAGTCCGGGGAAAACCGCTTTGTCAATCGCAGCGGCATGCACCTCTTTGCAGAGGATCATGGCTCCGCGGGGGCCGCGCAGGGATTTATGGGTGGTGGTGGTGACCACATCCGCATACGGCACAGGGGAGGGATGCGCGCCGCCGGCAACCAGACCTGCGAAATGCGCCATATCAACCATGAGCAGGGCCCCGCAGTCATCGGCTATTTTCCGGAATGCTGCAAAATCCGGAATACGCGGATAGGCTGAATGGCCGGCGATGAGAATCTTGGGCCGACAGGCCATAGCCTTCTCATGGATGGTGTCGTAGTTCAACAGACCGGTATTTTCATCCAGGGTATAAGATTCCGCATGGAAGTATTTTCCGGAGATTGATACCTTGGCACCATGGGTCAGGTGACCGCCATGGGGCAGGGCCATGCCGAGGATGGTGTCGCCGGGATGCAGAAAAGCAAGGTACACGGCAAGATTTGCCGGAGAACCTGAATACGGCTGCACATTCACATGTTCAGCCCCAAACAGATCCTTGGCCCGGCTGATAGCCAGACTCTCAATCTGGTCAATAAACTGCTGCCCTTCATAATAGCGCTTACCGGGATATCCCTCAGAGTATTTATTGGTCAAAACGGAGCCGGTCGCTTCCATGACCGCTTTGGAAACATAGTTTTCCGAGGCGATCAGTCTGATTTTATCCCGTTGCCGAGCCTCTTCGTGCTGGATCAGGTTAAAAATGTCCGGATCTTGTTGTTGTAGCATGCTCATGTTTAACTCCTTAGTGCGAAAGAGGCTGTCAGACATGGAAGTCTGACAAACCGTTAACGAGAATTATAGAATGGCGAACCAGCACTTAGTGATATCTATCCGTGAAGCGCGAGTCAGGCACAAAAAAAGTATTTTAATCACCATACATGCACTTGAACAGGAGAAAATGGTATTTTAGAAAGAACCTTTTTCTGAATTTATTTTGCGCTCTGGAAAGAGCACGATTTTTCTTTTGTCTGCTGAGTAAGTGAAAAATAATGAAATTTTATGCAGATTCCCCCATCTTCCCTTGGAAAATACGAAGCAGTGGAGTACTTTTTATGTTTGAGCGCAATGAAAGGAGCAGGACGACTTTTGTCCGGTCTTTGCGTATGCGGAGCTCCATCTGGACGGATAAATCGGAACATAGTACCGCATGGTCGTGGGTGAAAGGAGGTACAGGAATAAAGATATCCGCATAATGCATGCATGTTGCTTATGATTTGTTGGCACAACAGTACAAAACTGTTTTTTATGCCTGGACGTTCAACAGGGAGAATGTCGGGTTAAATTCATCGCAAAAGCAGGGACGGACCGGAGATTAGAGGGGAGCATGGAAAACAAAGCATTGTTTTGTTATGGAACGTTGCAGTCACCAATGGTGATGAAAGCCGTAACAGGCAAGGAGTACAAGGGACAGATAGCTACATTGGTTGATTGGGTTCGGTTTCGGGTGCGTGGTTCCGAGTATCCCGGGATTATCCGTATGGAGAGCTCATCAGTTGCGGGTAAGCTTTATTGGGACCTTGATGAGTCCGCCATGGAAAGACTGGACGAGTTTGAAGGCGAACGTTACGAGAGGGTTTTTGTCCAGGTGAATACGGCGGATGGGCAGACAGTAGAAGCGTGGGCCTATGCCATTAAGGACGATTGCCGCGGTTATCTTTCCGATGAGCCGTGGGATTTTGACCGTTTTATGCAGTATGGGTTTGAAAAATTTATTCACTGGTTTGTCGAAGATCGTCGAGATCTTTTTGACAGGGGAGATTTGTAACTCCGGACTGTTCTGCAGTGCCCTTTGTTTCCCCGGTGTTGGGAAACAAAGGGGCTAACAGACAATGCGTTTTGCCTGTGGCAATTCTGGATTCGGTCTATAAAGAAGGACCATTTTACCAATAACCTGTACCAGGGCGGCGTCACAATCCTGTGCCAGCTGCTCCCCTGCCGTTTGTTTTGTCATTGGACAGTTCTGTCCAAGTTTCACCTTGATGAGTTCATGCGCCTTGAGGGCTGCCGTCACTGAAAGCTGGAGTGTGGGGGTGATACCAGCCTTGCCCACATGAATGACCGGTTCGAGATGGTGGCCAAGACTGCGTAATTTTTTGCGCTGACCGCTGGTCAGCTCCAGGGAATATTCCTGCAGTTCTGTTTCTTCTGTTGTCATAAGAATTCCAAAGATTGAAAAAATTCAGTGAGCCAAGGTGCTTAGTAATTTATAGCCGCCAAGCCACGTGCCCAGCATGGAGCCCGTGGTGGAAAGAAGAAATACAAGGAAGATGCGGAGCAGCTTGTTGCGCCACCATCCCTTGAAAGTGGCAATATCCGCACTCACCTGCTCGAACTCTTTCACCACCGGCGGGGCGGTTAATACCTGGACAAAGGCACAAACGTAACCCGCACCGATAAGCGGTGTGAGACTGGTCAGGGGGGATGTGGCAAATCCTGCGAGAATGGTCAGCGGGTGGGCCAGAGCCAGTGAGGCTCCCAGGGCTGTTGGAATGCCATGCGCAAGGACCCAGTAGAGCGCATTGTCGGCCACAGCCTGACGGCCATGCAGCAGCCCAATGCTGACAAGTGCAAGAAGAATCAAAATAGGGATGGACCACCCTATGATTTTCCCCAGTTTTCCCCCGGGCATAACAGTGCTGATTTCGGCAAGGAGTCCTGAGTTATCTGTGCTGATAACCCGTTTGATCCCCTCCAGATGGCCGGCTCCCACCACCGCGACCAGGCGGGTGCCAGACGACATTTTGATATGTTCAGCCATGTACACATCCCGCTCGTCAATAAGAGCGGCCTTGGTCTGGGGAAGCGCTTCACCAAGCTCATTGATCAGCTGGGAAAGGACATCCTTGCTGCGCATTTCTGCAAGCTTGTCTTCGTCAATCTTGGTGTTGTCAAACATTGAAGCAACCAGTGTGGCAAGCAGGTAACCTTTTTTCCAGAACGAAGTGGAGCGCCAGGCCCGTTTCAAGGTAATGCGGATATCACGGTCGCACAGTGCAACAGGAATACTGAGGTGCTCTGCAGTCTGTGCGGCGGTAAGAAGTTCTGTGCCCGGCATAAGACCCAATTGGCCGCCAAGTTTTTTTTGATAAGTCGCCAGTACCAGATTGACCAGGAGGGTTGCCAGCTGTCTGGTTTTGATGATCTGTTTGAGGTCCAGGTTTTCCCAGGCGGTGCGCTTGGATAGAGCAGTATATCGCTTTTCATCCAGCTCAATGCAGACTGTATCGGGATGCTCGTGCTCTATAACCTGTTGCACAAGGGTAACAGACTGCTGGGCAATGTGGGCAGTTCCTACAAGAATGATCGTTTTTCCCGCATGTTGCAGGATGGCCACATCATCGGGATAGGATGTTTTGGAAGGAGTAATACTGGAAGACTCCTTACCATCCAGGGCTGGAGAGGGTGATGAAGGTGATGGTACTTGTTCCACTATAATTGCTCAGCTCATCCGGGACGCAATGTGTTGAAAGTGAAAACGAGGCTTGTGCGCGCACGTTGCCTCGCCGGTAGATATTTGCTTGCATAGTATAAGAAGACTACCTGAACAGGCAACAGGAAGCGGCAAAAAAAAACGGGGCCACCTGACGTATTCGCAGGTAGCCCCGGTGTTGAACTGCTTTTCAGATTTTCTTGACGAGAATTTTGTTTCCCTGATGGAGCGAACTGGCACCCAGTTTGTTCCATTTGCGCAGATCCTGGGCTGAGGTGTTGAAGCGACGCGCGATGGTAGTCAAGGTGTCACCATTTTTGACTATATACCAGGTTGGTGCCTGAAATTGCTTGGCAAGGGCGGCTACCTGTTTCTTGCTGGATTTTCCTTGGCCGGTCAGTTTTACCGGTGCGCTGGCAACCACCTTTTTCGCTGAAACATTTGATCTCTTGGTCGACTTTTCGGCAACAGCAACGATAACAGCTTTTTTGCTGGCCAGGGTCTTCTTTTCATCATGGCGTATCGCTACAACTGCCGCAGGCTTCTCCGCTTTGGTTACGTATACGGCCAGACTTTGTCCCCGTTTAAGCGAAGAACGTTTGGAAAGATTGTTCCACCGTATGAGATCCTGGACAGATACATGGTAGTGATGAGCTACAGAGGCCAGGGTGTCTTTGGCGCCTACACGGTGATGTAACGTTTGCTGAACGGTGTTGGAAGCCATTTTCCCGTACTGAGCGTCTTTCTGCATAGCTGCATATTTGCTGGCAGAGGCTACTGGTATCTGCAGATGTTGCCCCGCTTTCAGGTGGCGGGAACGGAGATTATTCGCCTTAAGCAGTGTGGTCATGCTGATTTTGTAGCGGGAGCAGATGGATCCCACTGTATCACCACGTTTGACGGTATGGGTTGCGAAAGCATAGACCGGATGCTGTGGCGGTGGAGTGGGCTTCAACTGATCCATATTGGAAGCCAATAAACCTTTACAACCCACAGGAACCTTTAGGGTATACATGTTATTGGGAGGCGTAACATTTTTCCGCAGCTCATTGTTTAATTGACGTAACTCTTCGCTGGAGGTGTTGGCCACGGACGCAATGGTCTTGAGTGAGACACCGCCAGGAACCGAAATTTTCTCGTAATCCTTGGGTGCATGATAATTGATGTTTGTGAAACCGTAGTGTTCCGGGTCACGGGCAATGATGATGGCTGCGATCAGTTTCGGTACATACCGTTTGGTTTCCTGATAGAGACTCTGCGTATTGGCCAGTGTCCAGAAATCTTTGGTATCGTAAGTGTCGATGGCATCGGCGATACGTTTTTCGCCGGTATTGTACGCGGCAACGGCAAGGTACCAGTCACCAAACTGATCGTGCAGCTTGGAAAGATAGCTAATGGCGGCTTTGGTGGCTTTGGTCGGTTCACGCCGTTCATCGACCCAGCTGTTAATTTTTAAGCCGTAGGTCTGCCCTGTACCGGCGATAAACTGCCAGAGACCGCAGGCGTTGGCCGGGGAGTAGGCGGAAGGATTGTAACCGGATTCGATCATGGCCAGCATGGCCAGATCCTTAGGCAAACCAGCTTTCTGTAATTCAGCTTCAATATACGGGAGATAGGCGCCAGACCGTGCCAGCCAGTGCTCATAATATTTGCGTTGTTTTCCCTGGAAAAGATCCAGGTAGTACTGAACCTGATCGTTGAGCACAATGGGAAAATCATATTTACGGGCATCAATACCAGCTTGAGCCAGCGTCATTTTTTGCCTGGAGCTCAAACCCTTCAGTGCTGCCAGTTCCTCGTTGGCCGTTTCCTCTGGTTCGGAGGCCGCCATCTCCTCATCATCTGGAAGATCGTTGAGGTCAACTCCACCTCTGTGCGCGAAGTGTGAATGTGAGGAACAGGCGGCAAGGGAGAGACATAAGAGGGCGAGGCAGCAATACATCAAAGCACAGGCCCGGATTTTTAGAACTGGTGGTGTTTTCATAGAATGTCCGGTCTCTTGGAGCCCTGCAGGGCAAGAAATGAAAGCATTTGCCGACATTGAACAATGTAAGCAACAGCGCAATACGCATCGTTTTTTGTATCTCAGAAGATAATTTTTTTAAACATTACTTTTTGACGAAAAACAAGAAAAAGTCTTTTGATACTATATAATTCCATGATTTCAACAGACCTTGCTCACCCGCTGGAATAATTTTTTCCGGATTTTCGGTTTTTTAATATTCAGGTAGAATTGAACCAGTTGCGCTATTCGGTGGAAGGTATTTTTGTTTATTATTTTACTGTATTTTCGATGATAGTGCAGTGTGTGCATGCGAAGGCTTATCGCAGTTTTTTTTTTACGAGAAATTAAGTGCCCCGCTGATGCCTATACGGACACGCTTCAGTTGTTGGCAGT
>DAIODL010000015.1:0-17064 GCA_036746815.1 Desulfobulbus sp. | reverse complement strand
CGGTACTGATCCATAAGGCCGCCTTCTCCATCAACCTGACCCCCAGCCACAACCCGCTTGAATACGGCGGTTTCAAATACAACGCTGCGGACGCAGGCCCTGCAGCGCCTCTTTTGACCGATAGCATTACCCGCATAGCCGGAGAGTATATTCAACAACCAACCATTCCCCTGATTCCCGCGAACATAGATTTTTATAAGCCGATTGCAGAGCTGTCCAATGTGGTCATTGAGGATGTGCTCATCAGCTGGCAAGAGCTTGTGCATGACGGGCAGGGACTGCATGGCATTGACTACGATCATCTCCTGGAATCAGCTGCCTCCAATTCCAAACTGGTGATCTGCGTCGACAGCATCCACGGCGCCTCAAGACGCTATATCAAACGCCTGCTCGGTAATCCACCTGAAGACCGTCTCATTCTTCTGCGCAGCGAAGCGGATCCCACCTTTGGGGGCATTGCTCCGGAGCCCTCATCTGCCAATATGCAGCCCGTTATGCGTGAACTTGCCACACGAAACCAGTCCCTGAAAATAGGGGCTATCATTGATCCTGATGGCGACCGTATCCGTTTTACCGACGGCACGGTGGAAATTTCCATGAATCAATTCGGCGCCATGGCCTATCATTTCCTCCATGAGGTGAAGGGAAAGCAGGGCATGGTGGCAAAAACCGTTGCTACCAGCAACCTGGCTAATGCTGTTGCTGAACAATTGGGTGAGGGGGTATTTGAGCCCAAGGTCGGGTTCAAGGAATTCAAACCCGTTGTCAACAAGGCACTGGTGTATTTCGAAGAATCAGATGGGATTTCCATCATCGGCCACACCCCGGAAAAGGATGCCTTCATTGGCCTTATCCTGGCCCTTGATATGGTACAGACCCTGAATATGTCGCTGGGAAGTTATCTGGCAAAAATCGAAAAAACCTTTGGTTGCTACTACCCGGATAAAGACAGTGTTGTCGTCTCCCAGCAGGGAAACGAACTGTTGCAGACATTAAATAAACTGGATGTATATCAGCCAGGCACCCAGGTCAAAGTGGGGGATATCTCCAAAACCATTGCCAAGGTTATTAATATCGATGGTCGCAAAATGATTCTGGACGATGGCTCCTGGATGATGATCCGTCCGTCAGGAACAGAGCCAAAGGTACGCTTTTATGTGGAAGCCCGTACCCCCGAAGAAACGGCACTGCTTGTAAAAAGTGCTAAATCGATGCTTGCCGAAATAGGGCTCCTGCCATAATGTAGGCCATGGATGCTTCTCCGCCTTTTTTCCGTTGAGTGGAAATCGCGCTGAACCTTGAATACCATCACTCTATAGAGAATCAACCATGTGGGAATACACTGATAAAGTAAAAGAACATTTCATCAACCCGAAGAATGTTGGTGAAATTGAAAACGCCAGTGGTGTCGGCGACGTGGGGTCCATTTCCTGCGGTGACGCCCTGAAGCTGACCATTAAAGTTGATGAAAACCAGGTTATTACCGACGCCAAGTTCAAGACCTTTGGTTGCGCATCAGCTATTGCTTCCTCCTCCATGCTCACGGAAATGATCAAGGGGATGAAACTGGAGGATGCCAAAAAAATTACCAATGACGACATTGCCAAGGCCTTGGGAGGTTTACCCAAAGAAAAAATGCACTGTTCCGTCATGGGCCGCGAGGCTCTTGAGGCGGCCATCGCCGATTATACCGGCATGCGCCTGCCTATGGCTCAGGGAGAAGTGATCTGTGAGTGTTTTGGTGTCACTGATCTTGAAATTATTCGGGCCATTAAAGAGAACAACCTGACCTCTGTTGAAGAAATCACCAACTTCACCAAGGCTGGCGGCGGCTGTGGTAAATGTGAGGGAAAACTTCGGGCGCTGTTGTCTGAAACAGTCTCTGGCCTTCCCAATGCACCTGCGGCTAGAAAAAAAGCAAAACGTATGACTGCTCTTGAGAAAATCAAAAAAATCGAGGAAGTCATTGAACGCGAAATCAAGCCCAACTTGAAAAAAGATGGGGGAGACATTCAACTGGTGGATGTAGATGGTGATTTTGTCACTGTTTCTCTACGGGGGTCCTGCGCAGGCTGTTATTCCTCAAAAATCACCTTGAAAGAGTACGTAGAGAAAAAATTGCGTGAACAGGTGCTCGACACCTTGATTGTTGAGGAGGATAAATAAAATGTCCATTACTCATAATCAAGTCATTTACATGGATAACAACGCCACCACCCGTGTCGCACCCGAGGTGGTTGAGGCCATGCTCCCGTACTTCTCGGAATTCTACGGCAACCCTTCTTCCATGCACACCTTTGGCGGGCAGGTTGGCGAGGCTGTGGCCAAGGCACGGCAATCGGTGGCGAATTTCCTGGGTGCCTCTTCACCTGATGAAATCGTTTTCACTAGTTGCGGTACGGAAAGCGATTCCACGGCAATTCTCGCTGCCTTACAGAGCTATCCTGAAAAAAACCATATCATTACTACCCGTGTTGAGCACCCGGCTGTAAAAAATCTCTGTGATAATCTGGAGATTCTAACCGGCAGAAAATATCACATTACCCGTCTGCAGGTTGCTGAAGACGGCATGCTTGATCTGCAGCAATACCGGGAAAGCCTGACCGAGGAAACCGCGATTGTCAGTGTCATGTGGGCCAATAATGAAACCGGCGTAATTTTTCCGGTGGAAGAAATGGCGACCATTGCCAAAGAAAAAGGCGTCCTTTTTCACACGGATGCAGTCCAGGCTGTCGGCAAAATCCCCATTAATCTGAAAGAAACAGACATTGATTTTATATCTCTGTCCGGACACAAACTGCATGCAGCAAAAGGTATAGGTGTTTTGTATGTGCGGAAGGGAACGCCTTTTATTCCTTTCCTCAATGGTGGACATCAGGAAAAAGGACGGCGCGGCGGTACGGAAAATGTTGCCTCCATTATTGGCCTGGGCAAAGCCTGTGAACTTGCCGGCAGCCGCATGCAGGAAGAAAACACGCGGGTGCGCGCTCTTCGTGACAAGCTGGAGAAAGGATTGCTTGCAAGCATTCCCAAGTCCATCCTTAACGGTAATGTTGAGCACCGTCTGCCCAATACAAGCAATATCAGTTTTGAATATGTGGAAGGTGAGGCTATTTTGCTGTTGATGAATCAGTTCAATATCTGCGCCTCTTCGGGTTCCGCCTGCACGTCTGGATCTCTTGAACCTTCACACGTGTTGCGTGCTATGGGGGTGCCCTTTACGGCGGCCCACGGTTCCATCCGCTTCAGCTTATCCACCTATAATACGGAAAAAGAAGTTGATTTTGTGCTGGAGAAACTTCCACCCATTATCGCGCGTCTTCGTGAACTCTCCCCCTTCTGGGAAGAAAATAAAGATAAGTAACCCATTCTCGTGCCACCTACCTCTGTGCAGGTGGCACTTTTTTTGATGGTTTGCCCATGCGTATAATTGAGCCAAGCGTTTTTCTTCTGGATACACTTGACCAGCAAAGCCTGCCTGTCCGCATTGAATACTGCGGGCGTATCTGTTACAAAAGTGAGCAGAAAATTGACAGCAATTCTGCCGTTCCTTTTGTGCGCAAGATGGCAGAATATGGACATAATTCAGTCCTTGAAATGGGCGTAACCACCTTTCGTGTACATTGCCCGTCCTCACAGAGTATTCAGCATTTTTTTTCCTGCCAGCCCAAATTTCTATACATTGATCAGGAACCGGAGAACACCCTTCTTATTACGGGATCGGTGCGGGCTTTTACGGAATTTGCACTGACACACCCAACCGATGCTGTTGCTCAGGCGATGGTGCAGCGTCTGCAAGAGGATCACCCCTATTTTTTTGAAACGCGCCCGCTCCCTGCATGGAGCGGCACAGATCACCTGCAGGTGGAGAGCATCTCCCTTGCCGCTGTTGATCAGCTCCCCCTGAACCTCTGTCGCAGGCATCGTTTTCTTGCCGTCAAATTCATCGTCAACCGAGCGGTTACGCACGAACTCGTACGCCACCGGCCCTGCACCTTTCTGCAGGAAAGTCAGCGCTACTGCCGCTATTCGGCCGATAAATTCGGCAATGAAGTGACCTTCATCAAACCAATTTTCTTTGTTGAAGGAAGTGCTGAATATGCGGCGTGGGAACAGGCAATGGCCGCGATGGAAAAAGTCTACTTTCAACTCCTGGAAACGAGCACTCCTCAAGCGGCACGCACGGTATTGCCCAATTCATGTAAAACAGAAATCATCGTTTATGCAAACCTGGCTGAATGGCAGCACATCCTGGAGTTGCGCACTTCACCCGCCGCAGAGCCATCTATGCGTGAAGTCATGATTCCTTTACAGGGCATGTTGCAGAATAAATTTTCCCATGTTTTTCCAACCGTCTGAAACCAGACGGTTGGAAAAACCCTTCCTTTTCGATTTTTCTGATGGTTTGCCGATGTACTTCTGAGACATCGCATTTTCATCATCTACCCAGTATATCTTTGCTTTTCCCGCCACAGGGCAGCGGCGTGTTCATTTGATTGACCACACCGAATGAAACGTTGAAGCTCAGCATTTTCTACCAACACTATATTTTCAACTCTTTCTTCTAACTCATCAGCCCAACCCAAAAAATTGACCAAAATTTTACCAAAATATTTTTTCATGTGTGGTCATAATGAATAATTGTAATAAGTAATGGCCCTTTCAAGCAGTCTACATTTATCCCATTGCTTTTTCGTATTTTATTTAATTAAAAAGTTGAGTAGAATATTTTTTTGTTTTCAGACATGTGAGGCCCCGATGATATCAAAATAATTTATTATTCTGTTCATTTAATTGATATGTACCATCTTATAAATGCAAGGTGTTTCTCTTCCTTATGTATCAGTTTTTTTAACAAGGTTTTTTTGCATCGAGCCTTTGGAGGCGAAACAGCTTTTGATATAATGAGAGTAGCGGTATGTACGCATCAAATATTTTAGTAAAAAACAAGGAGTTGTACCAGTTCCCATTGAGCTGAGGCTTGTTATCAACATACGTACTGTTTGAAACATCACTGTGCTCTTTTACGCTCAATGATTTCTTTATAACATTATTTCCTCACCATAATTTTAGGTTGGTCATAAACCATGTTAATAAAGCCCTCAACTCCATCAAATGACTCTCAAAAATCGGCCTTTCTGAAGAGAACAATCAAGGACCAGTCAGAGGCCGGTAAGCTGAAAATTGGAGAGTTATTAAGTAAATCTGGATACATAACAGCAAACCAGTTTGAAGACGCAAAAATTGTCCAGAGAAAAACTGGTAAAAGGCTGAGCAAAATCCTCTATGAGAATGGGGCTATTGAGCAGAATACGATTGCCAACTTTCTCAGCAGGATGCATAACTACACCCTTGTTGTCATCAAGCGGGAACCCCCATCCAAGGAAGCCTTGGAGCTTCTTCCTTACGAGACGGCCAAGCAATTCATGGCCTTCCCTCTGCAAATTGTCGGCGACACCCTGCAAGTCACGATGGTGGAACCAACGAATGTCCTTGAATCAGAACAACTACAGGATATCGTTCAGAAAAAACTATTCATCTGCGTATCAACCTCTGATGATATTATTGAAGCTTACCGGCAATATTACCATATTGATGAGAAAGAATATCAGTCGTATTTCAAACAGGCCGATCAACAAGATGATGAACCTGTTGTTGCACAGATTGATGACTTTGGTTCACTGGTTTCGGATGCTGTTGAAGATTTTGAGATTGAAAAGACAACAACAGAAGATACCACCGCTGTCGAGCAATTTTCAGCATCAGACGCTCCCATCATTAAACTGGTGAACGGTATCCTGATCAATGCGGTGCAGGCTGGTGTCAGTGATATCCACATTGAGCCCTTTGAAAAGGCCATGCAGGTTCGTTTCCGTAAAGATGGATCTCTGTTTAAATCCATGAACCTGCCGCTCAGTATCAAAAACGCCATGGCTGCCCGTATGAAAATCCTGGCAGGACTCAACATTACGGAACGCCGTATTCCCCAGGATGGACGTATTAAAATCCGTTTGGGCCGGAACCGGGCCGTTGACTTCCGTGTGTCCACACTGCCCCTGCTCTATGGTGAAGGTATTGTTTTACGTATTCTTGATAAGAATTCGCTCAATGTTGACCTCACTAAACTGGGATTTACCGAGTCCACTTTTGCAGCTTTAAAACGCTGTCTCGCAAGACCGCAGGGCCTTCTGCTGGTTACAGGTCCCACCGGCTCCGGCAAAACCGTTACCCTGTATTCAGCACTTAATTCGTTAAACACAGAGGATATCAAAATTCTGACTGCAGAAGATCCCGTGGAATTCAGCTTTAAAGGCATGAACCAGGTGAATGTGAACCCCGAGGTGGGAATGACGTTTGCTGCGGCATTAAGGGCGTTCCTGCGGCAAGACCCGGACATCATCATGGTTGGTGAGATTCGAGACCTTGAAACCGCTGAAATCGCTATGAAAGCTGCCATGACCGGACATTTGGTTTTTTCAACCCTCCATACGAACGATTCCCCTGCTACGGTCAGCCGTATGGTGGACATTGGCATCCCTCCATATATGCTGGCATCTTCTCTGACCATGATTCTTTCACAACGCCTTGGTAGACGCCTCTGCCCCCATTGCAAAACACCAGCCCAGTATGATCGACAGACACTGCTTGGCGCGGGCTTTAAAGAAGAAGAATTGGATTCACTGAAATTATTTAAAGCAAAGGGATGTTCTCAATGCAACGGACTTGGGTATCGTGGCCGTGTCGGTTTCTTTGAACTGATGGAGGTGACGAATGCCGTTGCTGAAGCCATTCAGGCAAAGGCTTCCGAGGAGCAACTCCGTAAGGTTGCTCTCCAGGAAGGTATGTACACCCTGCGCGAAGCCGGACTGCAGAAGGCACGGGAAGGGGTCACCAGTCTGGAAGAGGTGTTGAAACGTACCGTGGCCCACGAGAGCAGTCTTCCTGCTTATCTGGTGAATCCTGATGTGGAAGAGTACAAGGATGGTGAGGTCATCATCCAGGAAGGCAGTAAAGACCAGGATTTCTACAAGCTCATCCGTGGAAAGGTAGCCATTCTGCGTGCCGGTAAGAAAATTGCCGAACTCACCGATCCGGGAGAATATTTTGGTGAAATGGCGGCTATTCTTAATAAATCTCGTTCAGCAACGATAATAGCCATTGGCCGATGCACCGTTAAGAGGTATCCTGGTGATAAACTTGGTGAACTCATTGAAAAATATCCGAATATTGCGCAGCAGCTGTTCAGCTCTCTTATGAACCGACTGGATAGGGCTGATCATCTTATTGTACAAGTAGCCAGTGCTGTGCAGGCCTCCCGAGCATCCCAGTCTACTCCTGTTAAAAATGAATAAAATTTCTGCCTATATTATTGCCTACAACTCGGAAGACAAAATAAAAGATGCTATTCATTCCGTTCTCTGGGCGGATGAAATTATTCTTGCCGATTCCTTCAGCCAGGACAAAACCGCCGAAATCGCCACTGAACTTGGCGCAAAGGTTGTACAGATTCCTTTTCATGGTTTTGGCGATCTGCGCAACCAGGCCATGGCGGCCTGCTCGTATGACTGGATTTTTTCGTTAGACTCAGACGAGCGTTGCACCCCTGAAGTCCGGGATGAAGTGTTGGCCTGCCTGGAAAATCCAGTGGCGGACGCCTATTACGTTCCCCGCAAAAATTATTTCATGGGACGCTGGATCAAGCATTCCGGATTTTATCCGGATTACCGCCAGCCGCAGCTGTTCAAAAAGGGTGCGCTGATCTTTAAGAATGATCCGGTCCATGAGGAATTCCGTATCGTCAGCGACAAGCCCGTCGCCTATTTCAAGAATGCCATCTGGCAGATTCCTTTCCGGACTCTCGCGGAGGCAGCGCATAAAGCGGACAGATATTCAACCCTGGGAGCGCAAAAACTTGCCCAGCATAACGTCGTCGGAACCATGCCAAAGGCGCTGTTTCATGGGCTCTGGGCCTTTACGCACATGTACCTTCTCAAACGCGGATTCCTGGATGGCTGGCCAGGGCTGGTGATTGCACTCAGCAGTTTTCAATATACGTTTGACAAATATGCCAAACTCTATGAACTGCAAAGCAACTGGACACCGCCCCCCTCGCCGCCGCTGCACCGCATTTCCTGATCAGGCATACACAAATCAGCTAGAAGCATCCGGGGTCTGAAGAAGCTGTTGCACAGCCGCAAAAACCTGCTGCACGCTGATACCCCGCATGCAGTCCATGCGCTCGCAGACTCGTTTGCGGCAACAGAGACAGGCCACGTCTTCGGCACGCACAATCACATGCCGTACTCCATAAGGCCCCACCCGTTCAGGATGGGTGGGCCCGAACAAGGCAACCACCGGGGTCCCGGCCATGGCGGCAATATGCATGGGACCTGTATCAAGCCCAGCATAAACGGTAGACCGTTTGATAAGAGCAACGGATGCCCCCAGACTGAGCTGACCTGCGGCGATGACTGGTTTACTCCGCATGTTTGCGGTGATCTCAGCGATATAGGAAAGATCACCCTTTCCGCCACCCAGAACAGGATGCAGGCCTGCCTGCATTAATTGATCACACAGCTGTCCCCATCGCTCCGCCAGCCAGAATTTCGACTGCCAGCGGGCTGTGGCATTTACATACACCACAGGTTCATGTTCGCCGATACCGGCGTCCTGCAAAAAGCGCTGTGCAGCATCGCCGTCAAGGGCGCTATCGCAAATATAGAAATCTTCGGGACGCACACTGCAGGAACAAAACGAAGCAAAACGTAAATTCTTGTCCACCGCATGGGTAACTCCGGGCGGCACCTGCACCAGGCGATGCTGAAACAACGAGTTGAGCTCCCGGGCACCGGCAAAACCCACGCGCATGCCTCCAGGATTGGTCAGTGCCAACAGACCGCTGCGGAAAGAGGCATGCAGATCAAGCACAAGATCATAGGGCGCTGTAACAAAAGCATGGTGAAGCGAAGAGAGCACCCGCAGCGTGTCCATGAATGCCTGACCATAAGTCCACCAGGGAGCTCCGGGGCTGCTCGTGGAGGTAATGTGCATGGGATACACCTGATCAATCGCGCCATCACTGGCAATGAGTGGTGCGGAGCCCCGCTCCACAATCCAGCCAATTGTACAGGAGGGAAAGCACCTTTTGAGCGCATGCGCCAAAGGCAGGGTGTGCACCACATCGCCCAGGGAACTCTGCTTGATAATCAGGATACGCCGGTTATTCAAATCCATAAAACGTCACAGAAAAAGCTCCTTAATACGGGAGATATGTTGATCAATATCCAGCCCATGCCGCTGGGCAAATCCCGCGGGCACCCGCACACCTGGTGTCAACTCTTGAATCGCCGCGGCAATCGTTGCAGGTTTGTTATCTGGCAAAACCACGGACGGCTCATCAGCCAGCAATTCCGTGGCGCCAACCTGAGCGGTGGCCACCACCGGCGTACCACAGGTCATGGACTCGGGAATCACCAGCCCAAAAGCCTCGTAATGAGATGGCAGGATGGTGTAATCCACCGCTCCGTAGACGGGAGCAAGATCCGTACAATAACCGATGTAGTGGACATTGGATGGGTGCTGACGAGGAATTCTGCTGCCCGCGACCAGTAACTGATACGCATTGGGATCAAGCTCGGCAAAGGCCTGCAGTAATTCATCAAGCGCTTTGCATTGATGCCCGCAGGAAACAAAAAGCAGTGTCAGCCGGCTATCCTCAATACCCAACGTTGCCCGCATCTGCGCTCTCGCCTCATCGGTAGGATAGTAAAAACGAAAAGTGTCCGTTGGTGGATAAACGACCTTGATTTTAGCGGCATCCACCGCTGGATAATGGGTGCGTATTTCCCGTGCCACCGCAGCGGAATGTGCCATGATGGCAGGCACCCGTTCAAACATCTTGCGTTCAAAAAACAGCTCCAGACGATCCGTAAAATAACGGAATAAAGCTGTCCTATGAATACGATGCATGGTTTCCGCATGCACGCCGCCACAGACCGCCACCTGTACACTCTCGGTGCGGGCCATGCCAATCGACAGATCAAAAGATTCCCGTAACGGCAAATGGTCACAACGCTCTAAAAAACGGAATTCCCGCATCTTACGGGGTAGCATCGGTTTGATTTGGTGTACCGTGCACCCCATTTCTCCGGCGAGCTTCCAATCAACCTTGCAGGCATAAACGGTGACCTCATCCCCCTGATGCTGAAAACCGCGGATCAACGAAAGCAGATAGGCTTCCATGCCACCGCCCCGTGTTAAATTGCCATGCACCAGGGCTACTCGCATGTTCCCACCTCGTGCGCGCTGTGAACATCTCCGCCGCATGCATTCTTCTCCAGCGGTAAGGGTACGGTTGTTGAACCGTTCTGCAAACGGAAAAGAATCAGCGCGCCTGTATTGGGATGATACCAGCGTCCGACCTCGACAAATTGCGGCAGAAATTCCGCGGGATCGTGTCCGAAGGGGCGCTTCTGCCAGGCATTTTGCTCCCATAGCAGAAAATGCGTGTGCCGTTGCTCGAGCACACTCATCAGTTCCCGCATGGACGCAGGTGCTATATCTGTAAATCCCGAACATCTAGGGATATTATCATCTTTAGTGACATAAAACTCCACCCAGTGGTGCGCTACCGTATCGAGTCCGGCAACAAAAACCACAGGTTGCGCCGACACCATCCGAACCTGCCGCGCAATCGCGGGATAAACGGCTTTATCCGCTTCAATAGGTGATACATCCTTGTTCAGCGGAAAGGCCAGGTAAACAACCAGCAGAATCAAGGCCATGCGCCGCCCCAGGCGATCATGCAGCCAGATCCAGCACCGACGCAGGCCAAAACCTGCGATAATGACGCCGGGTAACAGCAAGAGGGCGACAAAGCGGTACGTCATGATCCATGTCTGCAAAATATGCGCATAGAGGACAACAAACCCAAATCCTGCAAGCATCCAGACAGGCAGCGTACGTTGTCGCACGCCTGATCTGACCATCTCGATACATCCCAGCATATACAAAGGCAGGAAAGGGGAAAAAAAGGATTCCGAGGTATTCGTGGCAATAACCGAGAATGGCATGAGCCAGACAAGATGATAGGCATAATGCACAAAATTGCCGAGCAGTGACAACCCGTTATCCGCGGCCAGTTCATGCAGCTGAGACCGCAGCAGAACATAATTTCTCCACGGTTCCGATAAGGCATCCATCACGTCGTCAAGACGAAGAAGCTCAAGTACATGGCTTCCCTTAAACACTGTAACCGCCAGCAGACAACAAAGAAGTACCAGGAGAGGAGCGGTAAAGGCAGCAATGTTTAAAGCCCGGTGTCCCTTGCCTGAAAAAATCAGCGCAATAACCAGGGCTGGAATCATGATCAGGGATTCAATACGACACCAGGAGGCGATGAGCACCAGTATACAGCTGACCACCAACCACCAGGAGAATGGTTTTTCGTCATCAGCAGTGTCATAATGCTGAAAAAAAGCCAGCAAAGCAGCAACATAAAAAAACCAGGAAGTCGAATCACGAACCGCACTGACACTCATCCGCACCAGGAGGGGTGTCCACGCCAGCATGAGCACCGTTATACAACTGATGAACTGGTCAAAAAAACAGCGGCATAATCGGTACAGCACCAGTAACAGGGCCATCCCAAAGGTCAGGGAAACCAACTGGGCACTGAGCAGCCAGTCCGGTATAATTGCGTGATACCAGGAAATAATAAAGGGATAGAGTGAGATATAGGGCAACTGGCAGTGGGTGAGCATCGACCATTGGCCGGCGGCGATTGCCTTGGCCTGGTTGATGTACAAGATACCATCCGGATTGACCACCGTGAGCTGCGTCAGCGCAACAATACGTACCACCAAACCGGCAGCAAGCACCAGCAGGAGAACCGCAAGATGTGTTCTGGACGATGAAGTTTTCTGCACAAGATCCCTAAGCTCAGGTAAGTTATCGCAGCGTAAAAAAAGCGTCAGCAGAACAGAATGAACGATTCATTGGGCTTCAGGCGAACTGACAAACTGCGACTGGTACAAAGCACTGTACTCTCCACCTTGTGCCAAAAGACTCTGGTGCGTTCCCTCTTCCACCATGCGGCCGTTCTGAATAACCACGATACGATCGGCATTCTGGATTGTGGACAGCCGGTGGGCAATCACCACGGTGGTACGATTCTGCATCAGGTTATCAAGCGCCTTCTGCACCTCACGTTCCGATTCAGTATCAAGGGCCGAGGTAGCTTCGTCAAGTATCAATATAGGTGTATCCTTGAGCAGCGCCCGGGCAATGGAAATGCGCTGCTGCTGCCCACCGGAAAGACGCGCTCCAGACTCCCCAATAATAGTATCAAAACCATCCGGCAACTCCAGAATAAAATCCAGCGCATAGGCCGAACGGGCCGCAGTCATAAGGGCTTCCTCGGAACAGTGCTCCACGCCGTAGGCAATATTATTCCGTACCGTATCGTTAAAGAGAATCGTCTGCTGCGTCACCATGGCAATCTGGCGGCGCAATGAGGTGAAAGTTACCTTCCGTACGTCAATGCCATCAATGGTCAAGGCCCCTTCAGATACGTCATAGAAACGGGGAATGAGGTTCACCAGCGTCGTCTTGCCGCCACCGCTTGGCCCCACCAGCGCCAGCATCTCACCCCGTTTGACCCGCAGATTCAAATCCCGGATTACCGGTTCATTGGCGTTATAGTGAAACGACACATGCTGAAACTCGATCGCCTGGCTGAAAGACGGCAGTTCCACCGCGTTTTCCGCCTCTACGATATCGGGCTGTACATTGAGCAGCCCAAAGATACGTGTCGCCGCCGCCAACCCCTGCTGGATGGTACTGTTCAACTTACTTACGCCCTTGACCGGTTCATAGAGCATGATCAGCGCTGTGAGAAAGGACATGAACGCGCCCGGTGTTGAGTGTCCCTGCAGGACCTGCATGCCCCCAAACCAGATGATCATGGCCATACCGACACCGCCCATGAACTCGACCATGGGATGGGAGAGGCAGTTGTACTTGGTCTCCATCATGAGGGTGTCCATGATCTCCTGCATTTTGCGGCGGAACCGGCCCAGTTCGAACTGTTCCATGCCAAAGGCTTTGACAATGCGCACACCGCCAATGGTTTCATGCAGCTGGTTGGTAGCCTCACCGATTTTCGTCTGATAGGTGGTACTGATACGGCGAAATTTTCGCCCATAGACAATGACAGGAACCGCCGCCAGAGGAAGAAATATCAGGGAAACAAAAGCCAAACGCCAGTCCATGTAAAAAATAACGCATAAAAGCCCGATAACGGAGCAGAGGTCGCGCAGTGAGCGGATCAGGGCATAGGTCACCGATCCCTGTACCAGGCTGACATCGTTAATAATTCTGGAAATGAGCTCACCAGTGGCATGCCGGTAATAAAAATTCAAGGACAGGGTCTGCAGGTGCGCATAGATGCGGGTGCGCAGGTCGCGGATGACACTTTGCCCAACCCGTTCAAGTACGTAGGAATAGAGAAAATAAAAGATGCCTTTAACGAAAAACACCCCGATAAGAGCGAGCGGCAACAGTGTGAGGAGATGTTTATCCTTGTGCACAAAGATTTCATCAAGCAAAGGCTGCACAATATATGCCTGCAGGGCGTTGAAGCCGCCGACAATGATCATGCCGATGACTGCAATCGCCAGGTGCCGGTAATAGGGCCGCAATACCTGCAGCAGTCGTTTGATAAGCTCTTTATTATTCATGCGCTGACAAAGGAATAAAAGTCAATCAAGCCCGTGGACAGGCCATTTTCTCTAACCGGCAAGGATGTACCGTATTTTACGACAAGACGCCACCATAGTTTCCGGCCATAACCTCCGGCAGTTCGCCGCGGCCGTGCAGAAGTGCCGTAACTGCCGAGCTTTCCCGTTTGGGTGCGCCATGAGTGATATCCACCACCAGGTAATCAAGCCCCAGGCGGGTAAATTCATCCGCATATTCAAGCAGAGAAAAAGGTGTGTGTGCGAAGGCATACACAGCCTCGGGCTTGCGGTCGATAAAAAACCGCTCACCCCGCTCACTGGCAAAAGAGCGCTGTCCCTGAAAATGAGGGGCATGCAGGCGTGCTGTAAAAAGCGGCGGCCGGCCGTACACATAAAGCCCCACCCGCAATGGTTCAACAGCTGAGGAAAGCTGCAGGCGGCGCAGATGGGTCAATGCCTCCACCAGACTGTCCCTGTCTGTTTCCAGACAAAACTGCACCCCGCGTAATTCTGCATCGCGATAGGCGGTGAGCGCCGGGCTATTCAAGGCGTTGACGCTGTAATCGCCATACAATTCAAGATCACCATCCATGACGGAACCGGGCGCACCGAAAAACGCCTGCTGGCTGATATGGGCCAGCTGAAAACGCGACATCCCTATCCCGCAGAGTTGCTGCACGGCCCGCTGCAATGCCGGTGGATCTTCTTCCCGCAGCAGCGGCGGCAACGCCCAGATTACCTTTTCCCAGACAGGATGCGTGCGGTTGCGCGGCTGCAGCGCAAGCTCCAGATTCGGTTGAGTCAACTCCAGCAGGATATGGGACACAGAAAAAGGCATGCGCAGTCTGGCTGCATCCAGCGAAGTGGCCCTGAGCCACCACTCTGGTCCGCCATTTTTTTTATTCATCGATCCAAGTGAACCCAACTCACCATTTTTCCCTGTGCTGAAGCCAAGTTCCGCCAGCTGCTGATCAACCACCTGCTCTTTGCACTCGGGAGCGGAGACTGTATTTACGCGTATCGATTTTGTACTGTGCGCCGCCTGCGTTGACCTGCCGCCCGTGCCCATGCGGAACAGCATGCCGCGTGATGGCCGTTGAAATTCCCGCGTATCCACCTCCGGGACCACCACCGTCACCCGCTGTCCCTTACCGGCCCGATCAACCCGGCGGCCTTTCACCTCAAGCGCATGCAGGGTAAAACTCTTGCGGTCGCCGCTGCGTTCTTCCAGAAAGCGCAGCCGGTCACCAACCTTCAACGATGCCAGCAGACTCACCTGCAGCACAAGGCTGTTCCTCATCGGTGGTATTTTACCCCGCTCGATCTTCTCCACTTTGCCCACTGCCTCACCGCTGGTTCCGGAAAGCGCGGGCTGGATGAGCTGCTGCTCACGGCCGGGGAGAAAAAAGCCCGTGGACCTTTTCCTGGCCATGGCCGCATCCAAAAACTGATGCGCTTCATGCAGCACCTGTTTCTGCCGTTCCGATGGTGCGTCCAGGGCGTCCAACGCTAAACGGTAGGCGCGGGTGACATTATAAACATACTCCGCCGGCTTCAACCGTCCCTCAATCTTCAGGCTCAATGCCCCCGCATCTCGCAGCTGGCCCAGCTGCTCGATACCGCACAGATCGTTCATGGAAAAAAAGTAACCGCCCCTGCGGCTGCCCTGATCCCGTCCCCCGCTTTTGCCTGAAGCCACCCAATCATAACGGCGCCGGCAGGGCTGCACGCACTGCCCGCGCAAACTTGATTTTCCTCCATGCAGGCTGGAAAAACGGCATAGGCCGGAGTAACTGAAGCACATGGCCCCGTGCACAAAAATCTCCAGTTCCACCTTGGTATTCTGATGAATGGCCTTGATTTCTGCCAGGCTCACCTCCCGCCCCAGAACCACCCGTGCAAATCCCATGCGCTGAAAACAGGCCGCGCCCAGAGTGGTATTGGCGGTCATCAGGGTGGAGGCATGCACCGGCAATTGCGGGCAATACCGCTGCACCAAGGCAAGCAGCCCCATATCCTGCAGAATCAGCGCATCCGGTGCGATCATCACGAACCGCTGTAAAGATTCCAGCGCCAGCCGTACCTCGGACTCCTTCATGAGACTGTTCATGGCCACATACAGCTTTTTTCCATGGGACTTGGTGTAGGCGACCATGCCCGCGATCTCGTCAAAGGTAAAATCACGGCTCAACGCCCGCGCATTCAAGCCGGGCGCACCCACATACACGGCATCGGCGCCGGCTTCCATGGCTGCGGCAAAGGCGGCCATAGTACCTGCGGGAGCAAGCAGCTCCATGGAAGAGGTTTTGGCATCACTCATAAAATACCTTGTGGGCAGGCAAACACGCACCACGGTTCACAGAAAGATACACCATCACTTGTCCGTGGCATTCAGCAGACAAGGATAATCAAGGGGGGGAATGGGGAGAATGAAAAAGAAATTGTTCCCTTCTTGGGTGGGTTCATACCCCACCTGACCACCATGCATCTCCACCACCAGACGGATAAACGACAGGCCATGCCCGGTCCCAGGAATATCCGCACAGCTGTCGCCGCGGATGCCTTCCTCAAAAAGTCGGTTGCCTGCATCCACCGTCATGGTGGGGCCGGTGGTAAACACATTGAATTTCACACCTTTCTGCCCTAACCGCTTGAAATTATCTACCATCTCCCGCCCGTACGCCACTGCCTTACGGGGTTTGCCGGTATGATCGATAATTTCCTGGGTATATTTGGCGGCATTGGAGAAAAGATTGGCATACACCTGCGCCAACAGCCCGATATCCACCAGAATCGGGAACTCCTCTTCATACATGTTCCGGGGCCGTTCCACGGTGATATTTGCCGCCCTCAGCCGGCTGGCGTAATGCTCCAGCTGGGGGGTGATCACTTCCTTTTCCACGAAGCAGCGCTTAGGATGCAGCACCAGGTGGCCACGTTCAAAATGCTCCCGCCGAAACAGACTCTCGATGAACAGGCTCATGTTAGCATAATGCTTGACAATTTCCTGATAATACCTGAGCAGTTCATCCTGCATATCCTGCAACCTACCAAAACAGTGTTCGCAGGAAGCCGGCAGGGCAGTGTCTCTATGCTCTTCAGCAATCTCTTTTTTCAGTTCATCAATAAGACCGATTTTCTTTTTGAGCTGATTAAACAGATGCCGGAAATACATATTGGGCACAATAATGTTATGCTCAATATCAATGACCAGGTTATTGATGAATTTCAGGTGCTCAATGTTCTGACGGGCAATAAGCCGGTTATCCAGGCTGTACCCGATGCGGTTGGCATATTTACCGAAAAAAAACTTATCAATATCTGA